>JAYVSC010000001.1:0-4773 GCA_043775705.1 Spirochaetales bacterium
GTGACCAGTACCGAAATACTTTGCGTCTCCGCTGGACACGGTTCCGGGAATTCGCCGGTGTTGAACTCTGGCGGTACGCTGATCCTCCGGTGATCTATACCGGAACTCTTAAAGCCACCTTTCCCTTTGTGTTTGCCGGCGAGAAGCGGGAGATCGAAAAAGGCGGTTATGCGGGGAAGTACTCCGTTCATCTTGAAGACGGTAAAACTCTTTCGGTGGTGTATGCCGAAAACATTGATTCCCTAGAGACCTTTACGGGCAATCTCGTTACCGAGGGACCCGATCTTGTGGTGAGCGTCTATGACGTGAGCACCCTTCGCGATCGGGTTGGTATTCTTCTGGTAACTGAAGCGGATACCGTGCTTCTATCGGCGGCGATCAACGGAGACGCGATAGCCGGGGAGACCAGTTTTTCGCATTACATTGATGACCCGAACGAAGTGGCAATGAACGGAACAGTTGCCGAGAACATTACGACACCCTACCTGTCGGAAACCCTCCGTGACGGCGTTCCCTATTTTAAATGGTATGCACTGAAACTTCTTGCCAAACTCTGCCGGGCACGGAAAGGCTTTTTCTTGAAAACAAATCGCGGGGTTTTCCATGCGCGGGTAGGAGCCTCGGTACGAATAAACCTTTCGGATGGACTAACCTCGGAGCGGGCGGAAATTGTTCACATGGAACTTCGGTACAAGGCGCGTGAATCCTTTGTGGCTTCTTTTTTTCTTGAGGAGGAATGAATTGAACGAGGAAGATCGACGGCTGCTTTCGGAGACAGTCAGTGTGATGAATGGATTGCGTTCCGACATGCAGGAATTCAGGGGAGAGATGCGGGAATTCAAGCAGCAATCGCTTGTTCGTATTACTTCGCTTGAAAGTGATCAGGTTGAATGCCAGAAAAATCCTTCCGTCTGCGCAACAGCTCGACTCCTGGAAAGCCACTTAAGCGGGCACAAAGGCGGAAAAAGTTTTGCTGTTTCCATTTGGGCAGTGTGTGTGTCCACCGTGATGTGCATTTTTACTCTGGTAATGACTTTGATAAAAAGGAGTTGAAACGACAGTGATCAAGTGGGAAAAGATATTTGAAGTCGAAAAGGAACAATACGAGAAGATGACGGAACAGGAAAAGTTTATTTACTTTCTTCTGCTCCAGTATCGCTCCCCGTATCTCTGGGGAAAGGAATTGCCGGGAGGTGCGGACTGTTCCGGTTCTGTGTGCCTTGCCCTCGCTGCCGCTACCGGAAAGATAATACGGACAACGGCGGATGAACTGTACCGGAAGTTTTTTACGATACGGAATCCGGACGTGAGTGATATTCAGGCGGTGTTTTTTATTGCGCAGAATGACCGTTCGCATGGAGACCGAATATTGCGCACAGGGGAAGTAGGGCATATCACAGGCGTGATCTCGGAAGGCATCGTGATGAACGTTGTTGAGCCGAAGGCTGACATCAGGCAGATTGCCTCGCTCCGAAACTCCTACGCTCTCAGGGGATATGACATGGCTATTCGCGGCTTGGACCGCAAGGCCTTTGTGGCGGCAGCAGATGCCGGTACTGATCTTTTTGGTCTTGATGCCGAGTTTGCCGAGTACATCGATACCGGCAAGAACAAAGATAAGGAGGCGATATGGTAGGCGAAAGCGGAGAAGAAAGCGGATACCGGGAAGTCTGTGATTATACTTTCCGGGAGCATTTTGCGATTTTGGGGAAGCGCCTCCTCGCCATGCCCTCGAAGATGATCGGTTTCAAGCCGTTCTGCCTGTATCTTGCGACCTGGCTTTTAGTGACGGGAAAGATCGGCGAATGGGTATGGTTTGCGGTGGTGATAGCGGTTCTCTTCGGAATAGTGGGCTTGAAGGTGCTTGCCCAGATGCGGAGTGGAGGAACCGTAGAATGAATAAAATCAAGATTTTTTGTATATGGCTGGCGCGGGGAGTGGTCGGGATTCTTCTCGCAGTATGTGCGGTTCTTTTGGTGAGGGATAAAAAATCGAATGACAGTGAAACGATTGCAGAAGAAAACAGGGAGAAAGCGGAGGATGCTGTGCTCCTTACTCCTGCTCGCACAGTTGGCGAGCGCTACGAGGGTGTGGGCGACGCCATTGACGCCGGAAGAGCTCGATTTGCTTCTCGGGTCAAGAGTAGAGTTCTCGCGGCAGGAGGTCGCAGAATTGATGAGCAACATCCTGAGTGATGCGGATGAAGAAATCGAGAGGACAGCTCTGGAAGCCGCCCGCGAGGTTGCGGCTGCCGATGCCGGAGAAATTGCCTTCCAGAAAAGCATTGCCGAGAGCTGCCGACAGGAAGCCATACTTTATAAGGCTGAGAGAAAGGTGTGGCGCAACTGCACGATTGCTGAGGCTTTGGTGATCCTCGCCGGGATGTTCCTATTCGGACTGACTAAATAAGGAGTAATGATGAAGTCAAGATATCGGATAAAAGGAACCGTCCGCGTCTGTGTGTTAGGGCCTGACGGAAAGATAAAGACTCATGAGAGATCATGGTTGCGGAAGGTATTGGGACTCCCTGGAAAACCCA
Organism: Spirochaetales bacterium; assembly: GCA_043775705.1. Taxonomy (GTDB): domain Bacteria; phylum Spirochaetota; class Spirochaetia; order Treponematales; family Treponemataceae; genus Teretinema. The sequence continues at coordinate 2,540 of JAYVSC010000001.1, forward strand.
TGATAACGAAGCATCATAATACGGTGACACGGCAGGGAGAAGGGCTTATTGCCGATCTTCTTTTATCTACACCTACGAAACCGAAGATAACATCCGCTACGGGGTATATCCAGCTCGGTACGGGGTGGACGGGAAACAGCGTGAAAGCGAACACGAGGTGCAATACCCCGACGGGCTCTATGGAAGCGCTCGATTCAGGGTATCCCGTAACGAATGCAGCCTTTGGCTCGACCGGGGACAATGTGTTAAAATTCCGCGCTAGCTTCGAGGCGGGGAAATTGAACGCAAGCAATATTAACGAGGCCTGTCTCTTGAACGGAAACACGGCTGCGGCCGTTTCCCTTGCTTATGCACAGGTAAGCCCTGCGGCAACGGTGACCCTGGTGGATACCCTGCAGATAGACTGGGAAATTACTTTTACCGGCTCATGACACACTCTTTTAATCAGGACAAAGCCTCGTTTTATCTTGACCAGTCGGTCAGGGATTCTCCGTGCCGGGTGCGATTTGCGGAAAAGGAATCACTTATGCGTCTTTCCCGATGGGAGGGCGAAGCTTCTCTTGTTCTTGGCCCTGGAAGTGAACATGCAGGCCCGCTTTCTGTATGCCGGAATGAAATACTTCTTAAGAGCGAGACTACACCGAAAACCCAACATATTTTTCGCAAGCTCGACGGGGATCGATTTGAGTATGACGTGATATTGCTTCGTGAACCAGACACGAATGTGATCAGTATCGCTCTTGATTTTCCGGAGGGACTTGAGTTTTACAGGCAGCCTTCATTCGAGGAGATTACAAACTCCCGGTATTACTGCGCTCCCGAAGTTATCGACAGCTATGCGGTGTACTGGAAAAACCGGAATGGGAAATACCGGACGGGGAAATTCTGCCATATATACCGGCCACTCATTTATGATGCACGGGGACGTAAAGTTTGGGGACGCCTTCTTCTGATTGGACAGACGATGACCATCACGATTCCTGAAGAATGGCTTGCAGAGGCTACATACCCAGTGGTCGTTGACCCGGTAATTGGAACCCAGGTCAGAGGTGCTACCTATGAATATGACCGGTGGGGCGAAGGCTCGCCGGTAACTTTTTATATGGAACTGGAAACAGGACTGAACAGGTTTACTGCTTCTTCCGCAATTTATGGGACCTGTACTTCCTTTATGTACTGTTATCTGAATATTCCGGGGGTAGGGGGAATTCCTGTAGTTTATTCGGAAGCAAACTTGAAACCGGCAAACAGAATTTCGCAAAACGAACAGAATGCTAATTTCGTAGTTACTACCCCTGCTTGGAGATCGTCTACCTTTTCTTTATCACGGCCTATCGCTGCCGGTGAAACGTTTTGGTATGGATATTGTGCCTCTGAAATTTATTTTACCTATATTGATTTTACAAACCGGGTAGAGCGGATGTATACCGATGGATTTATCGAGGATGTTTTTGTTGCTGCTCCTGATCCTGACACAGTAATAAAAAATGTATTGATGAGCATGTATTTTACATATACGGATGCCCAGAATTTTTCCCGAATTATGCTTGATACGATTGGCCTTACAGAAACATTTATGAGAAATTTTATTTTCAAACGGGGTGTTGCGAGTGCCCTTGATACCGATGAAGAAGTCTCAAAGAATATGGGATATTCCCGAAACTGTTCATCAGTGACTGGAATGAGTGAATTGTATCTCTGCACACAAAACCTGATACGACTACTAACTGATTCGCTTGTAGTAATTGAAGGCATCAAGTTTATTCAGACTCTTATCCGATTCTGTGCTTCCGGCATAGGGGCAGGAGGTGAAGTGCTGCGGAGTGTGGGGCAATCACGTCTTATCATTAGCGCGTGTACCCTATTCGAAAAGATGCTTGACCGGATACTTCTCAAAAAAGAGGAGCTGGTCTTTGTTTCGCGGATTACAAGGGAGATCGAGTTCAAGGGGTATCTTTTATGACAAACGTGTATGTCGGCCAGTCCGCACTCCGGGTCTCTGCTCGTACTGGAACAGCCCTTTCTGATATTGCTTCCTGCGAGATCCGGTATGAAAAACCGGACGGTATACGGGGGAGTTGGACTGCATTCGTCAGCGATGCTGCACGCGGTGTCGTGTCCTATGACGTACTCGGGGGTGAGCTTGACATGGGTGGCTGGTGGCGGTTTTGGGTGTTCGTCACTTTTGATGACGGACGCTCAGCCTTTGGGGATGCTGTAAAGGTGTTTGTTCG
>JAYVSC010000002.1:0-17906 GCA_043775705.1 Spirochaetales bacterium
CATTACCCTCGCTTTCCCTTATTTCGCCTATATCGCGCGGCTTTCCAGGGCAAGCATCCTTGAAGTCCTGCGCTCAGATTATATCCGCACTGCCCGCGCCAAGGGCCTCAAGGAATCCGTGGTCATCGTCAAGCACGTGCTGAAAGGTTCCATGCTTCCCATCGTTTCATACCTCGGTCCCGCCTTCGCCGGTATCCTTACCGGATCCATCGTCGTCGAGCAGGTGTTCGCGATTCCCGGCGTGGGCAGGATATTCGTACAGTCCGCGCTGAACCGCGATTATCCCCTCATCATGGGCGAAGTCGTCATATACGGCCTGATTCTCGTAGTCATGAATTTCATCGTCGATATCGTGTACGGACTCCTTGATCCGCGTATCGCATATAAATAGGAGAACCGGAAATGAACCCTACCCAAGACCAGGCAACGAACGAGTTCAATCAGCATGTGAAGCCCGTTTCCCTCTGGGCCGATGCCTGGAAGCGCCTGCGGAAGAATAAAATGGCCTTGATAGGCCTGTGGATAGTCATAGCGTACGCGATCCTTGCCCTTGTCGCCCCGATACTTCCGATCAACAGCTACACCGACCAGGAACTTTTTCACACGAACCTTCCTCCCTCATTCCGCACCGGGGGCGAGATGGCCGTGGAGAAATCCGAAAAACGCCTTGCCCAAATACAGGCGCTCATCGACGAGGGCCGCACCGATCTGCAGGTCGAATATGACAAGGTCAAACTTGACCTCGCGAACCTCATTATCGATATCGAGACAAATCCCGTGCATAAAAAAGTATACCTGCTCGGTACCGATAACCTCGGACGCGACCTGCTGACGCGCACCCTTTTCGGCGGGCGGATATCAATGATGGTAGGGCTCATCGGCACCATCGTCGCAGTCCTTCTCGGCATCGTCGTCGGCTCGGTCGCGGGCTATGCCGGCGGCAAGCTGGACAATTACCTGATGCGCTTTGTCGATATCATGTACGGCCTTCCCTACATGCTCATCGTCATCATCCTGATGGCGGTTTTCAGGAAGGAGGGACGGAGCTCGATTGTCATTCTGTTCGTCGCGATAGCGTTAGTCTCCTGGCTGCAGATCGCGCGCGTGGTGCGCGGCCAGATCATCAGCCTGAAAAATTCGGAGTTTGTGGAAGCCGCCCGCTCGATGGGAGCGAGCTCCATGCGGATTATCTTCAGGCATCTGCTCCCGAATACCCTCGGCGTCATCATTATTTTCGCCTCCCTTTCACTTCCGAGCTTTATCATGAGCGAATCCTTCCTGTCCTACCTAGGACTCGGGGTCTCGGCTCCTGACGCGTCATGGGGTACCCTCGTGTCGGAGGGCGTGAAGGGAATGGAACTCTATCCCTGGAGCCTTCTGGTTCCGGCAATCGCCATGACCATATTTTTATTCGCGATGAATTTCCTGGGCGACGGTCTCCGTGACGCTCTCGATCCGCAGAGCAAGAACAGAGCCTGAGAAACGACAGAAGGAGACGATAAATGACCGATGAAATAATACTGCAGGTGAAAGACCTGAAAACATATTTTCACGTTGACGAGGGAATCGTGAAAGCCGTAGACGGCGTCAGCTTTGACCTGCACAAGGGAGAAACCCTCGGGATCGTCGGCGAGTCCGGCTCGGGAAAAAGCGTGACGAATCTTTCGATCATCAACATGATCCCGAACCCCCCGGGAAAGATTATGGGCGGCGAAGTGCTCTTCGGAAACCAAGATTTGCTCAAACTCAGCGGTAAAGACCTTTCGAAGCTCAGGGGCAACAAGATATCCATGATATTCCAGGATCCGATGACCTCCCTGAATCCCTTTCTCCGCATTTCCACCCAGATGATAGAGACCATCGTGCTTCATCAGGGACTATCGAAAAAGGACGCGAGGGCAAAGTCAATCGAGATGCTCAAGCTTGCCGGAATCCCGACGCCTGAAAAGCGGATCGACAATTATCCGCACCAGTTCTCGGGCGGCATGAGGCAGCGTGTCATGATCGCGATGGGCCTGTCCTGCAACCCCGAGATCCTGATCGCCGACGAGCCGACAAGCGCCCTGGACGTGACGATACAGGCGCAGATTCTCGAGCTGATGCAGGAACTCTCCGCAAGGCTCGGAACCGCCGTCATCCTGATTACCCATTCCCTCGGCGTCGTTGCCGGGATGTGCCAGTCCCTATGCGTGATGTACGCCGGACGGATAGTCGAACGGGGCCCGACTGACGATATTTTCGCGGATCCCAAACATCCCTATACGAAGGGTCTCATCAACTCCGTGCCCCGGCTCGACAAGCGGAACGGCGAGCGCCTGACGTCTATTCCAGGGCAGCCACCGAACGTGATCAACCTGCCCGAATGCTGCCCCTTTTTCCCCCGATGCGAATCGGCGAAAGACATATGCAAAACAAAATATCCGCCGGCAAAAGACATGGGCAACGGAAGGGTCGTAAACTGCTGGCTTTATACCGGAGAGAACAAATGAACGATACACTGCTGGATGTACGAAACCTGAAAATGCATTTTCCCTATACCGACGGTTCCTTCTGGAACCAGAGCAAGGGTCTGATATACGCGGTGGACGGCATTACCTTCACCCTGAAAAGGGGAGAGACACTCGGCCTCGTCGGGGAGTCCGGATGCGGTAAGTCAACCGCCGCCCGCGCCATCGCACAGCTGTACAAGCCCACCGACGGAGAAGTAATCTTCCGCGGCAAGGACCTGACCAAGATTTCGAAAAAGGAAATGCTCGAGTCCCGGCAGTTCATGCAGATGGTATTCCAGGATCCCTACGCGTCGCTGAATCCGAGGATGACCTCGGGCGATATAATCGCCGAACCGATGAAAATCTTTCAGTCCAAGGGACTGCACCATTATACCCAGAAAGAAATACAGGAGCGCGTCGAGCACCTGATGGAGCGCGTGGGCCTCTCCCGTTTTTTCCGCAACCGCTATCCCCACGAATTCTCGGGCGGTCAGCGGCAGCGCATAGGAATCGCCCGGGCGCTCGCCCTCAGGCCCGACCTGCTGCTTTGCGACGAACCCGTTTCCGCCCTTGACGTGTCGATCCAGGCGCAGATTCTGAACCTCTTCAAGGATTTGCAGGCCGAGTTTGACCTTACCTACCTGTTCATCGCTCATGATCTTTCAGTCATTGAATACGTCTCGGACCGGGTCGCCGTCATGTATCTCGGCCGCATCGCGGAGCTGTCGGACTCAAAGCTCCTGTACAAAAATCCATTGCACCCCTATACCGAAGCCCTGCTTTCGGCGGCCCCCATTCCTGACCCGGTTATCGAGCGGAAGCGCAAGCGGATTATCCTTTCGGGTGATCCGCCTTCGCCGGACAGGGTCAGGACCGGCTGCTATTTCTATGACCGGTGCGCAAAGCGGAAGCCGTGCTGCGCGGACAATATCCCGGAACTGAAGGAAGCAGAGAGCGGCCATCAGGTTGCCTGTTTCCTGTATCACGATCCCGACTGATTTTGAAGGCCGTTTTTTCCACGGAGGGAAAACGGCCTTTTTTATTTTCTAAAAACGATACCGGTTAATCCGGATATTTTGTCGGCATTCCTGATCATCCGGGCCTTGGAGCGGAATTCTGTCTCGTCGATGCTGAGACTCCTTCCGTCGGTGAAATCGATTACCAGACGGATTTTGATCCGGTTTTCCGGGGGAAGGTGGAAGATTCCCCCTTTCGAAATGCGGGATTCGGAACTCGTTGCCAGCGCGTCAATTCCGGATTGGTCCAATACCCCTTTTAAATAGGGAGAAATGGAAATGGAGTCGACTTCCGCGAAGGGCCACTCCTGCTTCCTGAGGAAGGGGAGGATACCCGAAAAATAGATAACTTCCTTTTCCTTACTGTCGAATCTCCAATGCTCGGTATACAGGGCTCCGGCAAGAGCGGCAAGGGAAATGAGTATTCCTGTCATGTTCAGTGCGCCGAAAAAGACGCTCGAGACAAAAAGGATAATCGCGATGCATGCGTAAAAAAATCTGAACAGGGGATGAATGCGGTATTCGATCAAACCAGTTTTTGTCTGTTTCAGCGCCAGCGGTATTTCCATTTTTTTCCATTCCTTCTCAAACTGCCCTACAAACAATTCTTGATCTCCCGATAATACCATGTATACTGAAAACTTGACAATTGAACGGGACCGCCGTATTATTGTTATCGGAGGCTTACAATGTTCAACGAAAAACTGAAAAAGGCGATAAACGAGCAAATCAACAAGGAATTCTATTCATCGTATCTCTATCTTGCGATGGCGTCACATTTCGACTCAAATGCACTTCCCGGATTCGCGAAGTGGATGAAGGTGCAGGCATCCGAAGAATGGGGCCATGGGATGAAATTCTATGACTACCTGACCGAGGTCGGCGCCGAAGTCGTTCTCAAGACCATCGAACTGTCCCCGGTTACATTCGGAACCCCCAAGGAAATCTTCCAGCAGGTACTCGCTCATGAACAGTTCGTCACCGCGTCGATCAATGATATTTACGCTCTTGCGAAGGAAGAGAATGACCCCAAAACAGAGCTCATGCTCCACTGGTTCATCAACGAGCAGGTCGAAGAGGAAAAGAACGCCAGAGACCTGATTGATCAGCTCGAGATGGCCGGACCGAATTCATTCGGCATCATGTTCATGGACAAGCACGTGCTTGGATCGAGAAAAGGCAGCTGAAAAAAATTTTTTATAAGGATGTGGCAAATGGCAAAGGCAAAGGCGAGGAGCAGGGGATTGTCGTCCGTGGCGATACTCCAGCTGAGTATCGGCGTGTTTTTCGTAGTGCTCGGCATTGCGGGGATTCTTCCCGGAGCGGGCGAGGGGATATTCGGCTTGAGCAGGAACCGGACGACGCTCGAGATCGTTTTCGGCGTGTTCGAGGTTCTGTGCGGAGGCTTCTTTCTGGTCGATGCGGTAAAACGCATTCCTAAAAAGACCTCAATGATAGTCATTCTCATAATTCTGGGTTTATGGATTATCCGGATCATCATTTCTGAATTCGTGCAGGGCATAGAACTGAAATCGAACGGGATACTATTCAATCCGAATTTCTGGTCCTGGCTTTTAACCCTGTCAATCGACCTTGTCGTCACTTCCTGCCTTTGGTTTTTGTACAAGGCGGAATAAAGTCTGAAATGCAAAAAATGGCATGGGGATGATATCATCCGCCATGCCATTTTTTTTCGTTGTAATCCCTTCTCAGATAAAAAGATTGACCGCGCTCGTCGACGCCGCTTCCATATAGGTGGCAACTCCGCCGATTTCTACCCCGTCCAGGAGCTCTGTCCCCGCTATGCCCATGATGTCCATCGACATCTGGCAGGCGATCATGCGCACGCCCGCGAGACGCGCCTGGGAATACATCGATTCCAGCTGGTCTACGTTTTTCTGCTTCATGCGGAACTTCATCATGGCCGGTCCCATTCCCGCAAAGTTCATGTGCGACAGGGCGAGACCCTTCATGCTTTTCGGGAGCATCATGCCGAACATTGCTCCCAGAAGGTCCTTGCGTACCGGCGGCGCCTTTTTCTTTCTGAGAACCGAAAGGCCCCAGAAGGTAAAAAACATCGTGACGGTTTTTCCCGTGGCTGCCGCGCCGTTTGCGAGCACAAAGGAGGCAAGGGCCTTGTCCATGTCGTTCGAGAACACGATAAAGGTTGCCCCTGTATCGGCAGAGGAGGTTTTCTGACGCGTGGCGGAGGGCTGTCCTTTCTCGAGGTGCGCTTCGATTATTCCATTTACGGTTCCGATTGATACAAGAACGTTCCCGGTGATATTGCACCAGGACTGCACGTCCCGCGCAAAGCCGGGATCGGTGGCTTTCATTTTCAGACGGTCGCCGGGAGAGAGCGAGTCCATTTCCTGCTTCAGCCGGATGATTGGACCCGGGCACTGAAGCCCGCACGCATCGACAGATATCGATTTCTCGCCCATTGACCGGCGGGGACTTCCGTCTTCTTCGGTGACTGAAATTTTCTTGTCGAACAGTGCCGATGAGGCGCTGCCCGGTAAGGCAAGCGAGGCTATTTCCGCCGTCGATGCTTTCCACGTTTTATAGCCGCCGGTAAGGTTGACGACGTCCACCCATGCGTTCGCGCGGAGCATTCTTTCGGCGAGATACCCGCGAAGTCCTATCGCGCAGTTGATGACTATCGTTTTATTGCGGGGCACCTCGCCGAGGCGGCCGCGCAGCGCGGTATGCGGAATATTGACCGCTGTCGGGATAGCGCCGAGGGCGAATTCCTCCTCGGAGCGGACATCAAGAAAGAAAGCGCCCTTGTCGCGGAGGCTTTCCATATCCCGCCAGGTGACCGTTTTGGAGTACCCGGCCATGACGTTTTCCGCGATAAAGCCGAGCATGTTGATCGGATCCTTTGCGCTCGAAAAAGGAGGCGCATAGGCGTGCTCGAATTCCGCAAGGTCGGAAACCGTTCCCTCTTTTTTTATGTAGGCGGCAAGCACGTCGATTCTCTTGTCCACTCCGTCAAACCCGACTGCCTGGCCGCCCCAGAGTTTTCCTGTGTCGGGATGGTAGAGAATCTTCACGGTGAGCTGGAGGGCCTTCGGATAGTAGCCCGCGTGGCTGCCCGCGTGGGTAACTGCCTGGGCGAACGGAAGGTTTGCGCGCAGGAGATTTTTTTCGGTAAGCCCGGTTGAGGCGACGGTCAGGTCGAAAATTTTCGCGATGCTGGTCGCGATAGTCCCGTTATAGGGACGCGTGTTTCCATTCACGATGTTGTCCGCGCAGAGCCTTGCCTGCTTGTTCGCGGGTCCCGCAAGGGGTACCGTGACCGCGGAGCCAAGGAGCGGACTCGTGAACTCGATCGCGTCCCCTACGGCGCGGATGGAAGGGTCGGAAGTCGTAAAGAACTGGTCCACCTTGATGGCTCCGTTCTGCGCAAGGTCAAGGCCGGCGTCACGGGCTAGGCTCGAATCCGGCTTGACGCCGATCGAGAGGATAACCATATCGGTTTCAACCGAAACGCCCGACGCGAGCTTGACGGAAAGGAACGAGCCCTTTCTCTCGAAGGCGGCGACACCGTCCTTCAGACGCAGGGCTATGCCTTTGTCCCGCATATGCTGCTGAACGATGGAAGCCATGTCGTAATCGATGACGTTCATCACCTGGTCGAGGGCTTCGACCACGGTAACCTCGAGTCCCCTCTCTTTGAGGTTTTCTGCCATCTCGAGGCCGATAAAGCCGCCTCCGACCACGACGGCGCGCTTCGTTCCCTCTTCGTCTATTTTAGCCTTAATGAAATCTATATCGCTGACGGAGCGGAGCGACATGATGGACGGATCGTTTATTCCGGGTATGGGCGGTCGTACGGGCGCCGCTCCGGGACTCAGGATCAGGGTATCATAAGCCTGGTCATATTCCGCGCCTGTTTTCAAATTCTTGATATGTACCGTTTTTTCAGCTCGCTTGATTGAAACCACCTCATGGGAGGTTTTTGATTCCACATTGAGTGATTCCTTGAATTTTTCTGGCGTCATGATAAAAAGGCGGGACCTTTCGGTAATCACGCCACCGGCATAATACGGCAGACCGCAGTTTGCGTAGCTGATGTACTCGCCCCGTTCGAACATGAGTATTTCAGCTTTTTCATCCAGACGCCGCAGTCTTGCCGCTGTTCCTGCACCCCCGGCAACCCCGCCGACAATCACATAAGTAGCCATAATGTATGCCTCCATAAAAAAAAAATTTATTCCTGGGTAAAAGCGAGCTCTGAGGGTATTTCTATTCCGGCGCATTTATATGTGTTGATAATCTTCTCGCCCTGTTTCGTCAGCAGCACCGAAATGCTGCGCCTGTCCTCGTCGGAGAGCTTCCTTGCGATAAACTTCCGTTCCTCGAGGGCGTCCAGTATGCGGGTAAGGCGTGAAGGCGACAGATCCAGTTCCTTCGCAAGAAGGCCCGGCTCCTGGATTCCCTTGTGTATCGAGCACAGGCAAAGGGCGTCATTGAGGGACAGACCCGTTTCGATTTTAAGGTTATCCTCGAACCGCTTGAGCGCGCTTTGAATTTTCCGTATCGAGCAGAGATCAATCATAGCGATTATTCGCTCCTTTGATATTAAATTGCTTAGGACAATAATTGCGTAAAGCAAATATAAATCCTTTTTTATCCATTGTCAACCGATCAATATCGAAAATTAGTCTAGTTTTTGCCGGAAGTAAGGATTTTCATTTTTTGCGCGTTAACGACTGCGTGTCCCTTAGCGTGGTTGTTGAAATACACCTGCACCAGACGCGCATCAAGGGACAGCATCTTGACGACAGGCACGAATTGTTCAAGTTCATCTTGCGTATAGAGATACTCATAGCGGTCGCGGGCATTTGTCCCATGCCAGGTTCCGCTGTTTCTGCCGTGAAAGCGCAGGTAGGAACTTTGGGATGTCACAACGGGCTTGAAAGCGGGCAGATTACGGAGTTCAGGCAAATCACACACGCACCAGCCTATATTACGCGCTTTCAGCGCATCCCACACCCGCTCGTTCTGCCAGGAGTTATGGCGGAATTCAACCACAAGCGGAAGACAGGATTCTTTTCCGAGGGCGCATACGAGATTATCAAGATAACGCCTTTCATCGAGATCATAATGAAAACTTTGCGGAAATTGGAGAAGCACAGACAGGAGAAGGTCTTTGGCTATCAGCGGATATAATGCCCGAGTGAATTCATGAGCGCTGTCCCGCCAGGACGAGACTGTTATTTTGTGGGTAAGGGATTGATGCGCCTTGACCGAAAAATGCAGTTTGCCGCCGGACCTTTTCACCATTGACGACATCTGGTATTCATCGGGCATCCCGTAATACGTGTAATTGAGTTCGAGGGCATTGAAATGTTCCGTGTAAAAGGCCAGGAATTCCTCGCGGGGAAGTTCATGCGGGTACAGAATCCCTTTCCATTCGGGATAGTCATACCCCGACGTTCCGATATAGATATCCGCCATGATCAGTGTACCTCCGGTATACCCTTGATATCGGTGGTATAGGCGGGAGAAAGAAATTTCCGTCTCATATTCCATGTGCGGTTTTCAAGCATTCCAACCCCCATGCGGAGCATATTCCTTCCGTAGCGCGAATTGACGGAATCAAAACACTGCATCAGGGCCTGCCTGGCGGGGCGCCCTTCGTCATTCTCGAAAAGATCACCCTGAATTACCGTGTCGTCCTCGAGGCCGAGCAGGTTGACCATAATCTTGCGGTACCGGTAGCCGCTTCGGTACAGGCGTCGGAGCAGTTCTACGGCGGTGCCGAGGATATCCGGCAAAAAGGATGTCGTGGAGGGGAGGCTTGCAGAAAGCTGATTGCAGTACTGCGGACCGCTTTCGTCCCAGGGATTTGTCATGAGGTACACGGAAATATAGCGCACCGCGCTGTGCTCGCTCCGCAGCCGGCTCACCGCTTCCTGCGTATAGGCGGCGAGGGCCTCTTCCAGTTCCGGCAAGGTAAAAACCGCTTCTCCGAAGGATTTTGACGAGCAGATATTCTGCTTCTTCGCGCGCTCGATACGCTCGTTCGATGGTATGCCGTTAAGCTCCTGAACCGTGCGGAAACCGGTAATGGTCAAATATTTTTTTGCATGGTCGAGGGGATAGCGCTTCAGGTCGAGGGCTGTCTTTATTCCATGGCGTTCGAGAAGAGCCTGCTTTGACCAGCCGATTCCCCATATGTCTTCAACCGGATATTTTGCCAGTTCGGTTTCAATATCTATTTCTTCATAGGAACACACGCCGCCCCGTTTTTTGGCCAGCTTGTTGCACATTTTCGAAAGGGTTCTCGTCGGGGCAATACCGACGGAAACCGGCATGCCGGTTTCCTTCAGTACGGTATTCCTGATATGACTCGCGATGCCGGAAAAGTCGGGACATTTCCAGTCGGGGTAATAGAGAAAGCATTCGTCGATTGAATATATTTCCACCTCGGGACAGAGCCGGTTGTAGATGGCGACCAGGCGGGCGCTGATATCCGCATACAGGGTGTAGTTCGAGCTGAATACCGCAACCCCTTTGCGGTCGCAGTTTTCTGCAACCTTGAAATATGCGTCCCCGCGGCTGAAGCCGGCCTTTTTAGCCTCGTCGTTCAAGGCGATAATGATGCCGTCGTTGTTGGAAAGGACCACAATGGGCTTGAGCGCTAGATCGGGCCGGAAAAGCCGTTCGCATGAGGCATAAAAACTGTTTGCGTCGATATGTAAAATCATAATTTTCGTACTACTCCGGTTACCGTTCCAAATATTTCGGTTTCTTCGCTGAGCGCGATCTCTTCACCGCTTCCGTCTGCGAGCACATAGCGCTCCCCGTTTCGGGCAAGCTCCCTGCAGGAAAAATCTTCATCCTGGCGGAACACCACCAGGCAGCCGGGCACCGGCGCGCGCGAGCGGTCCACAACCAGCAGGTCCTCAGGCAGGATACCCCGGTACAGCAGCTGGGTTCCTCTCATGCGCATAAAAAACGTCGCAGGCGCGTTATGGACGAGCAGCGCATTCAAGTCGATTGTAGTAGCCTCGTACCCTTGTGCAGGTGACGGAAAGCCTGTTTCACTTGCCATGTTTCCTTGCCTTTTTTCCGGAATCAGGTTATTATATACCTGATATGCTAATAATATAAGCATAATGCTTATAAGTCAAGGGGAAATATGGAAAATCTGAGTGACGCAGATTCGGTCGCGAGCCGCTATGCCTCAATACGATACCGCGCACAAATGTCAAAAAAAGACTTTGCGGAATCCCTCGGGATTCATCCGGTTGTTTCCGGGGACATTGAACTCGGAAAGCGCGATCCCTCGCGGGATGTGCTAGTCCGCCTGGCCCGGGTGTACAATATAGATATCAATTGGCTCCTTACCGGGCATGGGGCCGGGGCGGGCAATGACCGGAACATCGTTCAGATCAGTTTTGTACGCCAGGAGGCGGCGGCCGGGCGCGGCGTTGAAATCGACGACAATCCCGAGGTTACTCCTCTGCCGGTGCTGCGTTCCTTTATCTATCCCTACCGGAGCGAAAAGGTGAGGGCGGTCGAAGTGCGCGGGGATTCAATGACCGGCATCGGACTGGATGACCGGGATATCGTCCTGTTCGCGCCCGAGGAAAAGACGGGCGACGGAGTCCACGTGGTATCCATTTCGTCGCAGCTTTTGGTAAAGCGGATTCACTTTGATCCTTCAGGCCAGGCCGTGCATGTAATATCCGAAAATCCCCAATACCCTCCCCGTGTGCTGACCGGGGATGAGCTCGAGCAGTTCAGGATTGAAGGAAAGGTTGTCGGCTGGATGCACAGATACTAGAAAGCCCGATATTTGACAAATAGTTATGGGTAACCAATACTTTGAGCGTTACCGTATTGGTTTCATCTATTTGATCGTGGAGGACATTATGAAGATAAAAGGTATTGTTTCGCTCATCCTGCTGTTCCTGGCAGTGTCATTCAGTCTCGGCGCGCAGGCAAAGACAGTCACCCTTACCTCCCTTGAGTGGCCGCCTTATACCTCCGAAACTCTGAAAGCCAAGGGCGCATCGGCTGCTGTCGCGAGCGCCGCCTTCAAGGCGATGGGCTATACCCTCAGTATCGAGTTTTATCCCTGGAATCGTGCAGTGTCCTATGCCAAAGACGATCCGAAATACGCAGGGTATTTTCCTGAATACTATTCCAAGGAAAACGAGGCAGACTTCGTGTATTCCGCGCCGATGGGAAGCGGCCCTCTCGGTTTTGTCGAGCGGAAGGATGCGCAGGTAAAGTGGAATACCCTCGCCGACTTGAAAAAAGTAACGGTCGGGGTTGTCAACGGCTACATCAATACTCTCGAATTTGACACCATGGTGACGGCAAAGACCCTAAAAGCCGAAGCCGTAAACGATGATACGACCAACGTCGTCAAGGTGGCCAACAAGCGTATTCCCCTGGCGGTTATCGATTCAAATGTGCTCCAGTATTTGGTTTACAATGATAAAACGGCGATTCCCTACCGGGATGCGGTGCAGATGAACGCCAAACTTCTGGAGATAAAAACCCTCCATATCTGCTTTAAAAAAGGCAGCGATGGTGAAAAGCTCGCTGCGGTGTTCAACGAGGGCCTCACGAAAATCAATGTCGAAAAAATCATGAAGGATTATCTGGACAGTATTTCCAGGTAAGAATTTTCCCTGACGGCGCTGTCGCTTGGGTATGGCAGCGCCGATACTGCAAGCGCATCAGCGGTGAGGGCGTTCATGATTCCTGCCGCCGCTCCCGCGCATGCGGTAAGGATTTCATGAATATCATAGCGCGTGCTGCCGGTTCTGCAGCGGTTCGCCTTGTGGAGACGCATGAGATGCTCCTTGATGTCTGCGGGAGAGGATGAAAAATCCCGGCAATTGACAAAATACTCGCGTATCATATCCTTTGTTACTCCGGTACTAAAATCGGAGCGGAGCTGCTTCTCGAAAGCCATATGCTCCTGCAGTTTGTTCGGCACAAGGTTGTGCACCGAGGTAAAAAAATCCGCAATATAATGAAGAATGATTCCGAGATCCTCGCTGATTTTTTTATTTTTCTTTTCCCCGTGAAGTCTTTTTTTTGTGAGTTGTTTTATTTTTCTGAATATGAACTTTTTTGATATACGGTAAAAATGGGGATGCCTGAAAAACAGGGACGATACGTCCGGTTTTACGCAGCCGTGCATAAAACGTTTGCGGCTGAGGGGCATTCCCCATATTTCACAGATCACCGGATATAAAAGCTCGCCCAGGTACACATGCGTGTCATATGTCATGTGAAGAACATAATGGACTCATATGTCCTGAGTGTGAAGATTTCATTAAAAAAAGGTTAAAAGAGGTCTATTCCTATCTTGAGGAACAGAAGTGCAAGCACGACAAGCATCACCGGCCGGATGAGGCGTTCTCCGTTGCGGATAGCCAGGCGAGAGCCGAGCGCATTCCCGGCAACCGTGCAGAGGGCGGCGGGAAAAGCGAGGGCATACCATACATTTCCCGAAATGATGAAGAGCAGCGCCGAGATGCAGTTTGAAGCGAGGTTCACGATCTTGGCGCTTCCCGAGGATACAAGCAGACTGTACTGCAGCAGTGACGCAAAGGCGAGAATCAGGAAGGTTCCCGTTCCAGGCCCGATGAGCCCGTCATAACAGCCGAGCACCAGACCAATGCCCATAGACAACAGTATTTTTTTCATGCGTGAAATCGGCTTTTGATCCGGGATATTTTTTTTCAGTTTGCCGCTGAAAAGGATAAAAAGAGCCGCCAGCGGAATGATGACCAGCAGCGTGCCTTTCAGGTATTTGTCTTCGAGGAAAAGCGCAAGACGCGTACCGATCCACGCTCCCGGAATTGCCCCTGCGATCGCAGTCAGGGCGGTTTTCAGCTTGATATTACCGCTTTTGCTGTAACGGACGACCGACATCGAGGTCCCGAGCATCATCGAAAATTTATTCGTTCCTGCCGCGATATGGACCGGAAGTCCGGCTGCCAGGTATGCAGGAAGCGATATGAGGCCTCCTCCTCCTGCGATCGAATCGACAAACCCGGCTAAAAAGACCAGCGGGCATACCAGGGCGAGGGTTTGGACATAGGATAAGCCGCTCATTCATGCATCCTGTGCCAAACCGCCTTCCCCGTTTCGTAAAAGGCGCCGTAGTGCGTTTTTTCCTCAAATTCGACCGTAACTGTCAGTGTTGCCCGGGCCCATACGCTGACTGTGATATCTTTTTTAAATTGAGCTCTGTCCCTGTTTCCTTCGATCAATTCATCCGCAAGGGATCCGGCGTATCCCAGAATAAAGCCGGGGCATGAAGGCTTGGGCGGGTATCCCGGAAAGGATGTTTCCGGTAGAAAGATTGGGCGAGTCATTGCGGGTACAGGTCGTACGATCCAGCCTCCGCAGTTTTGCGCCGCACCTATAATGAGTTTTCCCTGAATACGGGCGAGACTCTCGAGCGCCTCGAGGCTAGAGGGGCAAAACGGGGGGAGGATGTTGAAGGGAAGCGCATCCTGGTGTCCAAAAGGAAGGCAGCAGATGCGGAAAAAACGCTGCTCTTTTTCAAGGTCTGCCATCTGGGTATCGGGGAGTAAAAGGCAGTCCAGGGTAATTTTTTGTTTTTGCATCATTATAGTTCCAAACTTGCGGAGGATATGGTAAAATACCTGTCATGAAGTATAGCATGAAACCGAAGGTTCGCGAACTCGCAGACAAACTGGTCACCGTCATTTCCGCATGGGAAATGGTCGAATGTATTTGCCTCAATGAGGCTGCCTCTGCAGATACACTTGACCCTTATTTTGCCCTTATCCTCGATGTGTATATTCAGGGTGCAATTCCCCAGTCAGCGCTCCGCACCGAAGGCTATCCTCCCCACACCATGTTCGAATCTTCTCCTACCGGCACAAAAGACCGCTTTATGGTCGGAGAATTACCTGTCAGGATTGAATATAAAACAGTCGCCCGCATCAACGAACTGACTGTCATAGCCCTCCGTTCCGGCTCGGATCTCTGGAAAATACGCGACAGCGGTACCTACGTTTTTTACCGTCTGGTACACTGCCGCCCCTTGTTTCAGCGAACTGACTGGCTTGTCGGCGTCACCGGATCTCTTTCCGGTTTGAGCGATTCCTTCTGGACACAGATGAGAGCCTTTTATCAATCGACCATGGATCATTTTCTTGCCGATCTCGGAGCCTCGATTATCCAGGACGATCCCTTTCATTATATGATATCGGCTTCCAGTTTTATCAAGTTCGCCTGCGCCTGCCTTTTTATGGAAAATGGCCAGTTCGAACCCTCCCATCGCGGATATCTTGACCAGATCTCAAGCCTGAAAACCCTGCCCGATGATTTTACCGGACGGTTTGAAAGCTTTCTCCGACCGGATTCAGAACTGCCGCCCGAGCGGAAATACGAAATCGCAAAACTGATAGCCCGCAGTATTATTGCCCTATGAAGTCCCGTTCATCCATTCAACGGCTTCTCTTTTTGCTGTGCGCAGGGGTTTTTTCCACCTGCGCCGTAAGCTGTGCCCAGAGCTCTGTCCCCTTTACCAAAACCTCGGGGTCCCCCGGGTCACCTGGTCCCTATGGTTCAGCCGGAACACTGCATGCCCTCAATGCAGAGGCAAAAGACGGACAGCTTGAAGGTCCATCTTCCGCTGCCTGGTTTTCATTCAATCCTGCTAAAGTAAAGATAGAAAACAAAGATAGGGATACTGCCGGGTACAAAGCTGCAGAGGAATCCCTGTCGATCGAAATTGCCGTCCATACCCTGACCGCCTCCCCGGTGCAGCTTTCACTCGGTTTGGTAACGCCGGATGATCTGACATCCCGGGGCACTCTTGTTTCAAAGAGCGCGCCGCGCAGTCTTTCTGTCGTGGACAGTGCCTCCGGCATCACCCGAATCCGCATGGTATTTCCCCCAAACGGCACTGGAGCTGCCATAACCGGTTTTGCCGTTCAGCTGACCGGCGCGGAAGGGACAAAAGCCCGGATTATATCCGCCTCGATCGAATTCGCCGAAACAGGCTGGCAAAAAACTGAAAATTATTTCTGGGCAGGTTTTCCTCCAGAAGGCGGTCGCATTGATCTTCCTTCAATGCGTAGTGAAAATGAGTATCCTTCGGTTTTTCTTCCCCGCGATTCGGTTATGACTCTGTTTTTCGGCGCCGGCTCTGTCCCTATGGGTACTATTGCCGCCCAGGGAAGAACTGTCTTCTCTGCCAATGCACAGGCCTTCGCCTTCCGGCAGTCACCCGACGCTTATACTACCGCCGTACCTTCGCTTATTTTCCCCAAGACTCCTGTTAAAATATCTGTTGTTTCCGGCGGTGCGCATCTTGACGGTATGAGGGTTTCCTGTCAAAAAAAAGCGTCTGTCAGCCAAATAGATCCGCACATGATGATTGAATGGCCCTGGGAAGAATGGCGGAAGAGCGGGAAGGAATTTTTTTTCTGGGACCGGTTCCCCTCAATTCTGATATTCGATACAGCCGATTACGCGGTCCAGGATAAATATTTCAAGCGCCTGGCCTTTTTCACGGAGAAGAAGGGATACAAGGGAAAGCTGTGGGCTGACAGCGATATCGCTTCCCTTCACGGATTTAACGCGCATGATTATCGCAGCGAAAGTCTTGCCTCTTTTTTTGATCTTGCCGTCAAGGAAAATTTCCCTCTAAATGCGGAGGAGCTGGAATTGCGGGATATACTGCTTTCATCCGGAATACTCAAAAAAGAGGGTTCATCCTACGTTGCCGGAAAGGGTGCCCTTCTATCCATTTCGCGCGAGTCAGCTTCCTATCTCCGCTACATGCTTATCGCTCATGAAGGGTATCACGGCATTTATTTCATTGATCCGGAATTCCGCGGTAAGGTGTCCGAAGTATACAATTCCCTGGACAAACGGGCTCTCGCTTTCCTTGCCGGCTATTTCACCATCGTTGACTCCCTCGGATATGACGTCAACGATCAATATCTGATGGAAAACGAGTTTATGGGCTATCTGATGCAGCAGCCGCTTGAGCAGATTCAGCCGTATTTTACCGGAACTATTCTGGAGCGGTTTATCCGCTATGGGGGAGATCCCGATCTGGCCGAGTATATCAGGCAGACAAAGGCTTCCGAATTTGTCCGCGCGGGGACAGAGCTCAATGAGTATGTATTTACACGGTGGGGGCTTGCTGGCGGGCGAACCGGCCTTTTTATCGCGAATTAGAAGGGTTCGACCTCGGTAAAATGAAAATCATCGGTACCATTTTCGATGGGTTCGCTGCCGGCTTCCATCAATTCGAAATTGAAGAGACGTTCAGCCCCGATAGTTGACGGGCATCCATGCCCGGGCAGGATAATGACGGAATCATCCTGGTTGAGCATTTTATTTTTCAGATGGGTTTTGAGGTTCCGGGTTCCGTAGGAATTGTTCGTGCCGCCCAGCCTGCCGGCCGACAGGGAGTCACCGGTAAACATAAGGTGCTCGATCTGGAACATCAGGGAGTCGGGAGAATGTCCCGGGGTCGCGTAATAGCGCACGGCAAAACCGGCAGCTGCAAAGGTTCCGTCTCCCTGCAGCAGTATTGTTTTTCTTCCGTTCAGCTCGGCGTCAGCGGCGTATATTTTGGGATTGTAAATCTGCATAAGGGTTTGGAGCCCCCGGTGATGACTTTCATGATTGTGGGTTACGAGGACTGCGGCAACCTTGAAGCGGTTGTTCTCGATGTGATCGAGCAGCTCCTTGTTGATTTGACCCGGGTCCACGATGATTGCTTCACCGGTTTTTTCGTTGCCGACCAGATATCCGTTCGAAAATCCCTCAAGGGAATAATGGTAGTATACTTTCATTCCGGGTTTTCTCCCTGCCCGAATATTGCTTCCCGGGTATTTGAAGCCTTGAAATTCACTTTTTCGCGTGTAGTCCTGAAAAACATGGTTTTTTTCAGGTTACAGTTCTGAAACGAAGTATCTTTAAGACTGGCCATGATGAACCGGGAGTTATACAGATCCGAATCGTTAAATGAATTGTTGCCCGAGAGGAGGCCGTTAAAATTATTGTGCAGAAGGTCGGAATTCTCGAAAGTTGTGTTGTTGATGTGGGCACCGGCAAAACTGGAAAACTGGATATCGCTGCCGATAAGCGAGCAGCTGCTGAATCGGGCGAAATCCAGAAAACACATGCGGAACCGGCACCGGTCAAGCACGACGTTGGAAAATACGGAGCGGGCAAAACGGCACCCGATAAAGGTTTTACCTGAAAGATCCATCTCTCGGAATTCGAGACCGGAAAAATCGAGGCTGTGAATCACCTTTTTTTCCCGCAGTATTTCCAAAAGTTCATGTTGGGGAAGGTTCTGATGGGCACTGAACATATATACACTGTAGGTCATTGCACGATTTTGGTCAAATGGGTTATCATG
>JAYVSC010000003.1:0-18520 GCA_043775705.1 Spirochaetales bacterium
AGAAACATGGCCGGGGCAAAGTCGGAAATCTTCTGGTTGAGCATGAGAGTCAGCTTGACCCAGTCAGCGGTGACGACTGATGCGTCCCACTGGTCGAAGAGATCGTTCAGGCCGCTGTCGGCGATTCCGGTAATATTCAGTTCGCCCTTCGAGCGGTACCACTGTCCCAGGGAGGAGTAGAGATTATCGAATCCGTCGCAGTAGACCAGAGCGAGCTCGTAGGATTTTTCGGTGTACACCATGCGCTTGAAAACCTGGTCTCCGGTGCGCTTCGCCTCGACGGTCAGCCCTATCTGCTTCATCTGGCGGACAATGCCCTCGGCCATTTTCGTGCCGAATTCGCCCATCGAGTCGGGATAGAGAAGAATAGCGGTCGATCCGCTCACTCCGCCCGATTCCGCGAGGCGCTTGGCGTCCTCGAGACTGTAGGGAAGAAAATTCGGCAGGGGCTCCTTCACGTACTCGGGTATGTTGCTCGAGAAAAGGTTCGAGGGAAAGGGCCCAGAGTTCAGGATAACGCCCTTCGCCGCGTCGGTGATGCCCGGCAGGAGAGAGGGGCGGTCAAGGGCCATGGACATGGCCTTGCGGCCTTCCGCGTTCGGGAACAGCTTCGTATTGATGGCAACCTCGTAGAAGGCGTAGGGCAGATAGGAATTGATGTCGACATTCGCCATCTTCGATACTGCCTCGCGGTCCATCGGGGACGTTTCGAGAATCAGATTGATGCGGCCCTTGCGCAGCTCGTTCATCCGGATGATGGGATCGATAACTTTCTTGATCACGAGGGTAGTCGCTTTCGGGATGCCCTTGAAATAAGTGCCGTTCGCCTGAAAGTTCACCCACTTGCCTATTTCCCAGCCGGTGAGCTTGAAGGGACCGGTTCCCACCGGTTCCACCGCGAAGTTCCGCTCGTTCTCCCCGCCCCTCATGTTGACTTCCATTTTCTGTCCCCGATAGCTCGACGGGATGATCTTGAAAGTGAGCACGGGATACGCGCGGAAGGCAGGAAGCGGATTCACGAATTCAATCTTCACGGTCTTTTCGTCGACCGCGGTCACGCTCTCGATAAAGGACGAAAGGTATGCCCGCTTTGGAGAGTTGTTCGACTCGTCGGTGTAGGCGGCGAAGGAATAGGCCACGTCATTGGCGGTCAGCAGCGTGCCGTCGTGCCAGTATACCTGGCGCAGAAGCACCATATAGGTTTTCTTGGTGACCGGATCCTGATCGATGCTTTCGGCAAGGGCAAGTTCCGGAACGAGTTTTCCGCTCTGCGCGTCCACCTCGAAGTTCACGAGGCCGTCGAACACCAGTTCGGAAGCGTTCATGCCGGACGTGTTCTGCTCAAGAACGGGATTGAGGGAGTCAGGCAAACTAGAGACTGCAACGACTATGCCCTTGGGCTGCGCCTTCCAGACAAGGACGGCGCCCAATGCCGCCAGAACGCAGAAGGCCGCGATTACAATGATCACTATATTTCGTTTTGTTGTTTTCATTAACGCATCCTCACAATGAATGAACTGTAGACGACAACCTCGCCTTCATAGTCGGTCGTTTTTCCCGGTTGTATTTCGAAAAAATATTTGTCGCTGCCGAGCTGTGTCCCTGCATTCAATACCGGCCACGAGTTCCCGATCTTATATCCGCGGTTCACCAGGTCGGCGAGCTTGTTCGGCTTGATCAGGGATCCGCTCTTGGTATTTTCGGAGAAAACGCGCACGGGCCTGTTATCTTTCAAGGTGATGACAAGGTCGTTCATTTCTTTTTTGGGAATGGATACCATACCCCACCAATATTCCGCTTTTTTCGCGTTTGCCGCGCTGAACTGTGCGGGCCGGCTTTTCTTGCCTTCCTCCGCCGTTCCCGGCGCGGGGTTGAAAAGGCCTATCATGACGGGCATGGCAACCTTGCCGCGGCTCGCGATTTCCTTGGCGGTGCGGATCTCGGCGTTGACCTGGGCGATTTTCGCGTCAAGATCTTTTTTCTGGTCGGAGATATCGGTCAGGATGTCGCTCCCGATGGCGTCGGGATAGCGCGAGGCAAATGCTACCATCTCCTGATAGATTGTCTCGATATTTGCCTTCACCGATTCCTCGTGCTTTAAAAGCTCTTCCATGGTGATGGTTCCGCCCGTGCCCTTGTCGGGAGTTCGGGCGAATTCCTCGTTGATGCGGTCCTTGTAGAGGTAAGCCTGCTCGCGCAGAAGTTTTTCCCTGTCCACGTTCAATCCCTGTCTCTTTTTTTTCAGCTGCAGGGCCTCGGCGGCGACACCCCCGTTTTTCGCGACTCCTGCCTTGGCGGCATCGGAGGCAAGGGCGTTTTCGGCCTTGCTGTACGCGGCGGCGGCGGCGTCAAAGGCGGCAATCTTCCCGTCAAAGTCCGGGCTGCTGTCGATCTTCAGTACGGCGGCGTCCGCTTCAGCCTGCCGGGCGCGGGAAGCGAGGATCACGTCCACTTCCTTGTTCATCGCGGCAAGGGCTTCCGATTCTCCGAAAACCTTCACGGCCCTGACGCTCAGGTCGCGGGAGGCGGTCAGTTTGCCCGACGCGATCAGAACACGGACGCGGCCCTCGGCAAGAGTCATGCCGTTTTTTTTGGTCTCGACCGGAAGCGTCAGCGCCGCATCCAGGGAGGAAAAAGTCTGAATGGACTTTTCGCAAGCCGCAGAAAGCTTGGCCTCATCGGAAGCCTTGAGACCGCTTGTGTCGGAGAGAACCTTGACCCCATTGTTGTAGGTATCAATAAATCCCAGATATTTTTTATTGGAGACAGGATCCTTTATACCGACCCAAAAGGCCTTTGCGGCCTCGGGCGATTTGTCATTCCACGCCGCGATGCCCCTGGCGATCGCCTTGTCATCGGCCGTTCCGCTGCCGCCCGTTGTCGCGCATGAAATTAGCGTGAACAAGGTGACGATAATTGCCGCTGCAGATATTTTTCTCATTTTAAATTCTCCTTGAAACTGGCGTTGGACGATTCCTTTATTAGTCGGAACCCTACATCGGCGTATCCCTTGAGGGGATCGAGGTCCCTGCGGTTTGATATTCTCAGTTCAACGGGGCCGTCCATCCAGGATCCGCCCTTGGCTGTCCGACTTGCATTTCCATGCGATGTGGAGGTCCATTGCGATACATTGCCTGCCATGTCAAAAAGCCCCAGGGCATTTACGCCCGATGCAAAGGCGCCGACCGGAGAAGGGCCCTTGAACAGGCTGTTGCCGTTGAAATTGGCTTTTTGCGCCACAGAGGGATTGTCATCTCCCCAAGGATAGATAACGTCCTTTCCCCCGCGTGCTGCCTTTTCCCATTCCTCTTCGGAAGGAAGGCGGAAGGTCGTTCTCAGCTGGGAAGAAAGCCAGGAAGCGTAGCGCGCGGCGTCATCGGCGCTCACGCCGACTACCGGCTGATCCTTTTGGTTAAAATCGGGATTGTCCCAATATTCGGGGGAGGGCGCCATGCCCGTAAGGTACAGATACATCCCATACCGCTCATTCGTCACCGGATACACATCAATGGTGAATTCACCGGTCACCGCCTTGCGGGCAGCTTCTTTTTTTCCGGCACGTGTGTCCCTGGCAGGGGCTCCGGCCGTAAATTCTCCTGCGGCCACGCGGACGCCGGTATCGTAGAAGGCAAGGGCATCGTCAAAATGCTGATAGCGGCTTTCGCTCTCCGACCTTTTGTCCAATACCTTGACCGCCTTCGATGATGGAGAACGCGCCAGAAAATCCGTCATGAAAGATAAACCGACGGAACGGTTGCGGAATGCCCCACCGGCAGGAAAATCAACCGATGCATTGCCGAGCGAATCCGTCTTTACATTGACGATCACGCTCTCCGCGTCCGGCGCGGACCAGCGCATCTGAAGGGCCAGATTCGCGATGCCGTTTCCGGCCTTATCCAAAGCGCGCACGGTAAATTTTGTATCATTGCCGATAAAGCCGTTCGCGGTCTGGCTTTCAAGGCGGAGACCGCCGGTTTCCGCGGCGCAAATGGATTCTACCTTGCTTGAAAGGAGTTCGCTGCCGGGACCTGCAACCGTCAGCAGTTCGCTCAAACCCTCTTTCGAAAGCCTGTCAAGAATGCCCAGGGCTTCGCTCATGCGCGGCGCAAGGGGACGGGTGTCCGCAAGCGCGGCAAGTGCGGGGACAAGTTCCGTCCGGAGCGATTCTTCCCGCGCCAACTCGACCTTGTCCCAGTCGGCTGCTTTTATGCGGTAAGTAACGCTCGCATCGGAGACGCTCTTTTTTTCGGCGAAGGGTTTGAGGTTCAATTTCACGTTTTTGGATGATTCGAGCGAGACTTCGATGCGGAGAGCACCGCTGTCTTTTGACTTCAGCGACGCGGAAAGCGCGTTTGAAACAAGATCCCTTTTAGCCGCATCCGCAGCCTCTGCCGGGGAAGAACCCGTTCCATACCCGTAGTAAAATCCGTCTTCCTGCTTTACCAGATCGGGACTGGTTGAAGCGCAGGAAAGTACGCCCGATGAGGCGAGGCAGAGCAACGCTGCCAGCACCGCATAACCTGTTCGTTTTACCGTTTGTCTCATAATCAATACTCCATAAAGAAAGATCTATTCCATCTCATGATGAATAATGGGAATGATACAAAAAAAAGGTGGGGGAAAGGCAAATAAAAATTCCAGACGGAAGTCCTAAAGCCGTCTGATACAAACCATTCTCTCGTCTCTTATTTTGTAATTCCTGTTCATTAATTGACCTTGTACGCAATTTGCATCGCATATAAAGCCGCAAAATGAAGTTAGGTATAGGTTAGCACGTAGTCAATGTAATTCAAGTTTATGACAAAAAAAAGTGAAAAAAAGTGAAAAACCAAAGCAGCTGTAGATTATCCAATAGATTTTCAACTAAACCTCATGACTTTACGAAAGTTACACACAATTTTTTACATACTTTTATATAAATTGGATAAATTGGTGTTTTTATGCGTATATTTTCAAAATGGACTGATTTATCTTGCTTTTAGGGACTGCCGGTATTATTATGAAAAAATTATGAAGGCAATTGTCTACTCAAAATACGGCTCCCTGGATGTCCTCAATCTCGAAGAGGTTCCGAAGCCCTTTCCTCTAGATGGGGAAGTGCTGGTTCGCATTCATGCCTCGTCCATAAATGACTGGGACTGGGGCTTGGTTGAGGGCAAGCCGTTTGTAAACCGTCTCCTTTTCGGGCTCTTTAAACCAAAGCTCGGAATACCCGGATGCGACATGGCGGGAACGGTCGAGACAGTCGGCAAAAACGTGAGTCAATTCAAGGCAGGCGACAAGGTTTTCGGCGACTTGAGCGCGTGCTTTTTCGGCACGTTCGCGGAGTATGTGTGCGCACCCGAAAACGCGCTCGCCCTGATGCCGAAAAACATGACCTTCGTTCAGGCCGCCTCCATACCGCAGGCGGCAATGCTGGCCGCGCAGGGTCTTATCGATGCCGGTCATATCACAAACGGACAGAAAATACTGATCAACGGGGCGGGAGGGGGCGTCGGCACCTTTGCCCTACAAATCGCAAAGACGTACAACGCCGAACTTACCGGAGTGGACAAGGCAGAAAAACTGGACATGCTCCGTTCAATCGGCTTTGACCATGTCATTGATTACAAGAAAGAAGATTTTACCAAAAACGGGCTGCAATACGATCTCATCCTCGACGTAAAAACGAACCGTCCGGTATTCGCCTACTGCCGTGCGCTCAAAACCGGCGGAACCTATGTCACCGTCGGCGGGGCCATGTCCCGGATTTTACAACTGCTTTTTCTCAAGTCCTGTATTGCCCGGTTGGTTAAGAAAACCATGCGCATTGCCGTTCTGAAGCAAAACAAGGATTTGACTTATATAGGAAAACTTTTTACCGAGGGCAAACTCAAACCGGTTATCGACGGACCCTTCCCCCTGGAGGATTTTCGCGCCGCATTCATGCGGTACAGCGAAGCCGCCCACAAAGGAAAAGTCGTATTCACCCATTTGTAAAAAAATAATAATCACCCTTGACTTAGTGTAATATCAACACTATAGTAAGTGTATATATTACACCAAGGAGAAGTTATGGCGTTCACCTATGAATACCCGAGACCAGCAGTAACTGTCGACTGTGTCGTTTTTGGACTTGATCTCCTCAACAAAAACCTGAAAATCCTCCTGATCAAACGGAAGAACGAACCATTTAAAGGCAAATGGGCACTCCCGGGCGGCTTTGTGTTGATGGATGAAAACCTTGAAGAAGCCGCACAGAGGGAACTTACTGAAGAAACGGGACTCGGCAATATCTATCTGGAGCAGCTTCACACGTTTGGATCTGTCCTCAGGGATCCGCGGGACCGTGTCGTGACCGTTGCCTATGTGGCGCTGGTCAAGATGAATGACCTTATTCTCCATGCGGAAACCGACGCGAGCGACGCAGCTTGGTTCGCCATTGACGATTACCCCACGCTGGCCTTTGACCATGAAGCTATTTTGGATATGGCAGTCGCACGGCTCAGGGAAAAGGTGCGCTCTCAGCCCATAGGCTTCGAGCTGCTGCCGGAAAACTTCACCCTTTTCCAGCTGCAGATACTGTACGAGATCATTCTGGAAACAGAGCTGGACAAAAGAAATTTCAGGAAAAAAATTCTTGCGATGGGCTTCCTGAACGAGCTCGACGAAATAGAAAAAGACGTCGCCCACCGGGCAGCCCGGCTCTACAGCTTTGACAAGGACCGCTATGAAAAACTTCGAAAAGGAGGTTTTAATTTTGAAATCTGATACACGAACTGCATACAGCCGGTGCTCCTTCTCCCGATCATGAAAAGGCGCAATCCGAATATCGCATACGCGTACCTCAGCTTCAGGATTGTCGAGGTGACGATCCTCATCGCAGGGCTCCTCGGCCCGCTCCTGCTCATACCCCTCAGCAAAGAATTTCTGCGCCCGGGAGAAGGGGACGCCCCCTGGTATCAGGCAATGGGATCCATGGCCGTTCAGGCGAAATTTCTGGCCTTCCAGATATCGATGCTCTTTACCGCGGCGGGCGGCCTGCTTCTCTGTATGTCGCTCTACGCCTCGAGCCTTATTCCCCGCCTGATATCGGCATTGGGTCTTCTCGGGTATGCACTGTTGCTTGCAAGCGTCATTCTGGACCTCCCCGGCATGGTCGACATGAAGGGCGCGGGAATGGCCTTGTATATTCCCGGGGGCCTCTTTGAGCTGCTCGTCTTTCCGCTCTATTTGATATGCAGGGGATTCAATCCCGCGGAAAATTCAGAAGGAAAAGTATGAAAGCGATTGTATATGAAAGGTACGGGTCTCCCGGACCATCCCCTTACCGGATGAATTCCAGATTTACCTCGGCGCTCTTCTCGTCAATAAAACGCTTCCCGGTCGCATCCTCATAGCCTGAAAAAAAACGGGCTGGGACGGTAAAGTCATCCTCGTATTCACCGTCGAAATAATCATCCTTATAGATAATAACATAGATATCCGAGTTTTCCTTACCCCCGGATTCCGTGACGCCCGCGTAGGTATCTTCCTCCGGGTCCACGTCCCAGGT
The DNA here is from genome assembly GCA_043775705.1 of Spirochaetales bacterium. GTDB lineage: Bacteria > Spirochaetota > Spirochaetia > Treponematales > Treponemataceae > Teretinema. The sequence continues at coordinate 7,535 of JAYVSC010000003.1, forward strand.
ATCAGACTCGACACCGCCGGTAGATTCCGTATAGGTAAGGGTATCGGGGCCGGGGTAATAATAGAAATTCTGCTCGAAGTTATCGTCATACATCAAGGTAAAACCATAGAAATAATTCCGCGCATTGGTTACGGATTTTTCAAGAAGGATATCCAACCTCAGATACTCTCCATCATTGCAGGAAATGACGGAGTCGATCGCGTTCATGTGATCGGAATTCACGTAATTCGGTCCCTGGAAAACCTCTTCCGGTTCGATTATATTTTCATCCGCCTCATAGGGATCGGTAACGCTGTCGACCTCCGTTGAGGACCTGTAGGGTGTATCCGCGAAGGCGGAAAAACACAGCATAAATGCCGTTCCCATCGCAAACATACACACCCTGAGTCTCTTGCTGCCCATACCGCCTCCCTTCATTCTGTCTTTAGCATAATGCAAGGCAGAGGGGCAGTCAAATTCTCCTCTCCTGGATTGATGACGGTTATCGGGGGCTCAAATTGCAGTACCGCGAATACCTTTCGGAAACCAGTGTGTAGTCCTTTTGGCTATGGCGACCAGGGTGAGCATCACCGGTACTTCGGTCAAGACGCCGACGATCGTCGCGAGGGCTACCGGCGAAGTGGGGCCGAACAGCGATATGGCCACGGCGACCGAAAGCTCGAAAAAATTTGACGCGCCTATCATACCGGCAGGGGCCGCGATATCATAGGGCAGTTTCAGTTTCTTTGCCGCGAGATAGGCGATGAAAAAAATCAGATAGGTCTGGATCGTCAGAGGCACCGCAATCAGAAGAATGTGCAGGGGATTATGGATGATGACGTCGCCCTGAAACGAAAAAATAAGCACCAGGGTCAAAAGCAGTCCGCCGATGGTAATATTGTTGAATTTCGGGATAAACGTCCCGGTGAAATACGCGAGTCCCTGCTTTTTCACCACCAGCATCCGGGTTGCTATTCCCGCCGCGAGAGGGACAACCACGAAAAGAAGCACGGACAGAATCAGGGTGTCCCAGGGAATCGCGATTCCGCCGATGCCCAACAGGAACGCGACGATGGGAGTGAAGGCTACGAGGATAATCAGGTCGTTCGTCGCAACCTGAACGACCGTATAGGCGGGTCTTCCTCCGGTCAGATGGCTCCAGACAAACACCATCGCGGTGCAGGGGGCCGCACCCAGAAGGATGGCACCCGCGAGGTAATCCCTGGCGAGATTTGCCGGAATCAGGCTTTTGAACACCACGAAGAAAAAGAAAGCGGCTATCGCATACATGGTAAACGGTTTGATCAGCCAATTCGTAACCCAGGTGACAAAAAGCCCTTTCGGTTCCTTTCCTACATCTTTTATGCGTGCGAAATCCACCTTCATCATCATGGGATAAATCATGAGCCATATGAGAATCGCTATCGGAATCGAGACCTTCGCGTATTCAAAGCGTCCCAGATACTCCGGGACGGAGGGGGCAAACCTGCCGATTGCGATTCCCCCAGCCATGCAGAGCAGTACCCACACGGTCAGATATTTTTCGAAAAAACCGATTTCAGCTGTCCTGATTTTCTTCATGATGATTCTCCTTATGTTTCCCCGCGCCTTCAATAATTCATGCATTTAATTTCGAAAAAATAGCGCCGAGGTCAGTCCGGAAAAGTTCACGGATTTTCCCCTCATCGGCGCCCATCGGTTTGACCGGAACCATATCCATGAGAGCTGCATGGGATTTGCCCGCTTCGATCATTGCAGCCGAGCCGGCGGCCATATGCGAAATAAGATGCAGAGAAGCTTCCTCCGTAAGGCCGAATTCCGCTCCGAGCACGATCATTTCATCGAATATGGGCCAGAGATAGGTTGGGCCCATTGCCCCCAAAACGGCATAGGACGCAAGATCGGCTTCCCTGATTTCCACCACCCCGCCGAGGGAAGAAAGGAGACCGGATACCTTCAGCCGGTCCGCCTGGGACAGGCTGGGCGAATAGACGACGGGATTATACCCCGCCCCTATTGCCGAAGCGGCATTCGGGTTGAACCGCGCTATCCTGTCCGTTTTCAATATTCCGGAAAGGGTCGAAATATCGATTTTCGGGGAAAGGGATACGACAATCGCATCCCTGCTGAGGTGCGGGGAAATGAGGGCGGCTCCCGCCGGTAGAGCGGGCGGGTGAAGGGCGAGAAACACGATATCGGCTCCGGCTGCCGCGCTGAAATCATTGCCCGCGTCCCGCGCAAAGGCAAAGAAGGATGAGCGGAGCGCAGACACCGAGGGATCGATATCGGCGAGTATGACATTCACCCCTTTTTCGGCATGGGCAAACCCTTCCAGCATAAAGGCGGCTACCCGCCCGGACCCGATAAAACCAGCAGTCAATCCGTTCATTTCATTCCTCCTGTATCTATCTTATGTTTCCATTATCGGAAACATTGAAATATTTGTCAAGCATAATTGACAAAGTTTCCGAACTTTGCAACAATTAAGGCATGAAACAGTCAGATGCAAAACGGCTTGACCTCACGGCCGGACTTTTCCGGGCAGTCGGACACCCGGTCCGGCTCGCCATGCTGGAAAAACTAAAGGAAGAAAGCTGGTGCGTATGCGAGCTCGCCGCGGAACTCAAGCTGAACAAATCGGTTGCCTCGAAACACCTTTCCCTGCTCCATGATATCGGGGTGCTGGAAATGGAAAAAAAAGGAACTCAGGTTATCTATACCCTCGTCGCGCCCTGCGTGGTGGAAATGTCCCAATGCTGCTATCTGGCAATCCTCTCCCAGCGGAAAAAACGGCTGGAAGAATAGGGCGCCTTTCAGTCTGCGCGGACTTTCAGTCTGCGCGGACTTTCAGTCCGCAAGGATCCTGCTGACGATTTCCGTCATGGCTTCGCCGCTTTCCTTCATATCATCCTTGGCCCACTCGAGCACTACATTGAAAATACCGCCCGCGATAAATTCTGTACTGTATTTTTCCATTGCGGGGGAAAGCTGCCTATCGCACACGATATTCCGTGAAAGGGAATGAAGAAAATGACTGAAGGATTCGAGCAAGAGATGCGTCATTTCCGAATTGATCAGATTCCGTATCAGGGTTGACTGGTTTTTAAAGTAGGTGAAAAACACACCTATGCTCTCCGTGCAATTGTCCTTTCCGCATGGGGGTAAAAGCTGTGCGTAGGATACGAAGTTCTCGTCAAGATAGTTGATAATAATGTCTTCAATAGAGGAATAATTCCGGTAAAAAGCCATCCGCGAAACGCCTGCCGTTTTTGCCACGGCGGTAATCGATATTTCCTTGATGCTTTTTTTCTCCATCAGAATCATGAGCGCGGAGAAAATACTTTCCTTGACAATCCTGTTCTGCGAATTTCCGCCTTTTTCTGCCATAACAAAACCCCGTTGATTGTAACACTTGTGTAACACTTCTCAGAAATTAATTGCTTCCCTGATGTTTTTTGAGTATATCTAAACTGTGATTCTGTTACAACTGTAACGCCAAAGCAGGCAGGAGGAGTACTTTATGAAAGATATCAATGCGGACACCACACAGGGTATGGTTATACCCATAACCAATACCGTTTTATTGCCGGGCGTCGTTTCCCTGCTCAGGGTAAGCAAACTTACCGCTGAAGAACTGAGCCTTCTTGAAAAACACGACAACATTCACCTTGCAGTGCCCCTGAAGCAGAATTTCAGCCAAACAACGGTTTCGAAAGAGGATTTTTACCGGGTTGGAGTTTCCTTCAGGGCAGAAAACGTGGAAAAAACGGAAAAAGGGTTTATTATCAGAATAAAGGTTCTGGAAAGAGTCGAGATTAAATCGCTTTCGATAGGGAATGACTCGATCCATGCGGAATATGAAGACTGCCCGTCCGATATGGACATCAACGAAAAAAGCCAGGATGAAATGCTGAGCTACCTGAAAAAGATAACCCATGATTTCAGCGCGAAATACCAGGGCACGGAGCAGTACATAAAGATATTCGACGAGACACATGATCTCAATACCTTCATCGTGTACCTGTCCCAGTTCATGCCCATATCAAACGCCGAAAAATACGACCTGATGGAGACCCAGTCACTGAAGGAACGGAGCCTCAAATTTATCGACTACATCATCAAGCTGAAGGAAACCCTTGAGCTGCAGGTCGAGATGTCTGAAAAATTTTCCGAAAAGGCGAATAAATTCTACCGGGAATCGGTTTTGAGGGAACAGCTGAAGGCTATCCAGGAAGAACTGAACGAAGGCAAGGAAGAAAGCGTAAAAAAGGAAACCGATTACGGGGCCAAAATCGAGAACGCGGGAATGAATCCCGACATCAAGAAGGCCGCCCTTGAGGAACTCGCAAAAATGGAAGCCACAGGTCCGAACAGCCCCGACTACAACGTCGTGCGGAATTACCTCGATCTGCTCGTACAGCTGCCCTGGAAAAAGGCGGAAACAAAACCCGTCAATCTGGGTGAGGCGAGACGAGTCCTTGACGAACAGCACTACGGTCTGGAAAAGGTCAAGGACAGAATAATCCAGCATCTTGCCGTCATGCAGCTGAAGAAGGACAAAAAGGGCTCGATCCTCCTGCTCGTCGGCCCTCCCGGAACGGGAAAGACCAGCCTCGGCAAGAGCATCGCGGAAGCCCTGGACCGGAAATATATCAGGCTGAGCCTCGGCGGAATCCGGGACGAGGCGGAAATCAGGGGACACCGGCGGACCTATGTCGGGGCAATGCCCGGACGCATCATTTCAAGCATCAAAAAGGCCGGAGAAACCAATCCCGTCATGGTGCTGGACGAAGTGGACAAGCTGATGGCCGGAGGCTTCAGCGGCGACCCGCAGAGCGCCCTCCTCGAAGTGCTCGACCCGGAACAGAACAACAGCTTCACGGATCATTATCTTGATCTGCCCTATGACCTATCGGACGTGTTCTTTATCGCCACGGCCAACTCGCTCGAGAGCATCCCCACGCCTCTTTTGGACAGAATGGAAATCATCCCGATCTCGAGCTATACGGCGAGCGAAAAGTTCCATATAGGGAAAAACCACCTGCTCCCCGCGGTGCTCGAGGAGCACGGCTTGAAGGCCGAACAGCTGGCCGTCGACGACGAGGTACTGCGGAAAATCATCAGCGAATATACCAATGAGGCGGGGGTGCGCGGACTGAAAAAACAGCTGGCGGCCATTGCGCGCGTTACCTCCGAGAAAATCGTGTCCAATACCGTCGAAATCCCCTACCGGGTGAAAACGGACGAGCTGGAAGATATTCTGGGACACAAGGTATCGAGGCACGACAGGGCGCAAAGCGACAATCCGCCGGGAGTGGTCACAGGCCTCGCATGGACCCCGGTCGGCGGCGAAATCCTCTTTATCGAGGCGACGGACATGGAGGGAAGCGGAGAAGTCACCCTGACGGGACAGCTCGGCGAGGTGATGAAGGAATCGGCCAGGATTTCCCTGAGCCTCCTGAAATCGCGGCTCCCGATGAATTCCGTCAATTTCAAGGAACGCGACCTGCACATCCACGTGCCTTCAGGCGGCGTTCCGAAAGACGGACCGTCGGCGGGCATCGCGCTCTTTACCGCGATAGCCTCCCTGATAACCGGCATCAAGGTTGATTCCAGGATCGCGATGACCGGGGAAATCACGCTGAGGGGCGCCGTCCTGCCGATAGGCGGCCTGAAGGAAAAGCTTCTGGGCGCCCAGCGGGCGGGGATCACCAAAGTGCTTATCCCCAAGGAGAACGCGATCGACCTGAAGGACGTAAGCGATGAGGTGAAGGCGCAGATCGAGATCATCACGGTCGAGACCATCGAGGATGTGCTGAAGGAAACCCTGGGGATTTCCCTCCCGCGCATAGAGCATGTGTTCAGCCGGAATGCCTCGGGCAATGTATCCTTCGGAGACAGAGAAGAACAGAAAAAAAACTGACGGATATTCAACCCGGAAGGCAAATCGCTTTCCGGGTTTTTTTTGTTCTATACCATTTCATAAATACTCTGTATATTTTTATATGTACGATTGTTCTTCGATACAGGAGGCTTGCACACTATGTTTTTCGATCAATACTATCTTCTTCTGGTCGTTCCGACCCTGATTCTCTCGGTCATTGCGCAGATTATGGTAAAATCAACCTTTGCGAAATATTCGAAAATCAAAAGCAGGAGAAACATCACCGGCGCCGAGGCAGCGCGCGTCCTTATGCGGGGCGGCGGGATAGCGGACGTCAGGATCGAGGAGACGGGCGGTTCCCTTACCGACCACTATGATCCCCGGGACAAAACCCTCCGTCTTTCGCTTCCCGTGTACGGAGAGACGTCCATCGCCGCAATAGGAGTGGCCGCCCATGAAACGGGGCATGCCTTCCAGCATGCCGCTTCCTACGGCCCTCTCGCGCTCCGCAGCTATCTCGTCCCCGCCGCCAACATCGGCTCGTCGATCGGACCCTATGTCGCCCTCGCGGGATTGTTCTTCAGCATGCCCCTTCTTCTCGATATCGGCATCGTTCTATTCAGCGTTGCCGTGCTCTTTTATCTCGTTACCCTGCCGGTTGAATTCAACGCCTCCTCGAGGGCGGTGGCCATACTCAGGACCAACGCGGTCCTCACCGACGAAGAACTCTCCGGGGTAAAAAAAGTACTGACAGCGGCGGCGCTGACCTACGTCGCCTCCGCGCTTACCGCAGTGGCCAGCCTGCTCCGCCTCGTCCTGCTCGCAAGGGACCGCCGCAACTAAAAAAGGGCACATTTTAAAAAAAAGGATGTATATCATGAAAGAGTCGTCAGAATGGAGGATCGGAACGGAAGAAGACCTCGAAAAGGCACAAGCTTTTTTTTATTCGGTCCGGAACGAGATCACCCCGCCTTTTTCATCCTATCCCCACGGAATCCAGGGAACCATAGAGCTCCTGCTCGCGGAGGGACGCCTTCTCCTGGGGATCAAGGACAAAAAAATAGTCGGGCTTCTCGGTTATTTTCACGGCATTCCCAAACTCAACTCAGGCGGGGGGTTTGACTATTCGGAAACCAAAACCGCCTATATCTACTGCTTTGTCATCGCCCCCGAACACCGCGGCCCTTTCAGCTTCACCCTGCTTCCCGTGCTGGGGAAGAACATAATCGCCGATGGACATGTCGAGGCCCGGTTCAAGGCCTTCAAGGAAAACAACAAGCTTATAAACAGGCTCTACCGGCAGTACGGACGGCTCGTGTGCGAAGAGGCGAACATGCAGGGCATCATGAGCAACGTGTACTCGGGCGACCCCTTCTCATGGGTTACCAAATTCAACGACGAAAAAGATGCGGTACACAATGCGTGAGATGCTGCGGTAGACTGAAAGGAATCCAGCAAAGGAAGTGTTATTGTCCGAGCAACGCATCAAATCAAATTTTTACGTGCTTAAGTATCTCGCCCTGGAGGAAAGTTTATGCTTCATGGAAATGAAGTATCTCTTCCGGGAAGAAATTAAGGCCAAATGCTTTTTCTCCGACTCAGGGATATCTCCGTCACGAAGCCCTTTCATCAAGCACCGCATCGCCGTCGAGTATTCCGCCGATACGCTCGAAAAGCTGCTGCGCATCATCGAGGAACACAAAACGTCGTACACCCGTTTCAAATTCGTCCGCTTCAAGATCGAGAACGGGGAACTGGAATACGCCGAGTGGATCAGGAGCGTCACTCAAATCGGGAACGCGATCGACGGAGAGGCGGATATGGAAAATCCGCTTGTCCTGCTGGCCGCTGCCCCTGTCGGCGGAAAATGGATTTTCGGGGAATACGAGGAGAATGACAACGAGTGGAAATACCACGACAAAAAGCCGAATACCAACAGCCATTCCCTCGGGATAAGGACTGCGCGGGCACTCGTGAACATCGCCGTCGGCCCGGAAGAGAAACGCACCCTCATTGACCCCTGCTGCGGCGTAGGAACCGTGTTGATAGAAGCCGCTTCGATGGGCATCGAGGCGAGCGGCCGCGAGATCAACCCGCTCATCGCATCAAAGGCCGCGGAAAATCTGGCGTTTTTCGGAATTGACAATATAATCACGCTCGGCGACATGCATGACATCAAAGAAACCTTCGACGCGGCAATCGTCGACATCCCCTATGGTCTATTTACGCCGATTACGCTGAAAGAGCAGCAGGAAATTATCCTCACTGCCCGCCGTATTGCGCGGAAAATGGTCATCATAACCTTTGAGGATATGGACGCCTTTCTTCTCTCATCCGGCTTTTCAATCATAGACCGGTGTCAGGTGCACAAGGGCAAGTTTACGCGCTATATCAGCGTATGCGTGTGATACTGCAGGAACTGAGATTCACTGCTATAATATAGAGGGGGTGCACGCGTATGTCCCATATCGATGTGAAAAAAAGCTATCTGTCCCTGACCGAACGAATCAACCTCTTTCCCCAGGGGGCGCCCCCGGGCAAGCTCCTGTATCAAATACTTCAGGTCTTGTTCACCGAAAAGGAAGCAGGCCTGGTCGCCCTTCTTCCCATCAAGCCCTTTACTGTAAAGGACGCGTCGAGGCTATGGAAAACAAATGAAACGGAAACCCGCGGAACCCTGGAAAATCTTGCCTCCAGGGGCATGATTCTGGATATGGAAAGCGGCGGAAAACAGATATTCGTGATGCCGCCGCCTATGGCCGGCTTTTTCGAGTTTTCCATGATGCGCGTCGGAAACCATTATGACCAAAAACTCCTCGCGGAGCTCTATTATCAGTATCTCAACGTAGAGGAAGATTTTATCAGGGAATTGTTCGCGGACGGCGAGACACAGCTCGGCCGTGTGTTCGTGAACGAAAAATCTCTCGCCGAAAACAAAACGCTGCATGTCCTCGATTACGAAAGAGCTACCGAGGTGATAAAAACAGCACCGCACATCGGGGTCGGAACCTGTTACTGCAGGCACAAGATGGAGCATCTGGGGAAAGCATGCGGCGCGCCGATGGATATCTGCCTGACCCTTAACGGAACCGCCCAGTCGCTGATCAAGCACGGAATTTCCCGGCGCGTGGACGCGAAAGAAGGGCTTGACCTGCTGGATAAGGCTATCGGAAGCAGCCTTGTCCAGTTCGGCGAAAACGTGCAGGACTCGGTTTCGTTCATTTGCAACTGCTGCCCCTGCTGCTGCGAGGCGATGCTCGCCGCCAAACGCTTCGCCTTTTTGAATCCGATCAGCACGACGGCCTTTCTTCCCGAAGTAAACGAGGAAGCGTGCACGGGATGCGGAAAATGCGCGGAAGTCTGTCCCGTCGAGGCGATGGGAATGGTAACGGCCTCTAATCCGAAAAACGCAAAAAAGAAAAAAGCCCGGGTGAGCACCGAGCTTTGCCTCGGGTGCGCTGTCTGCGTCCGTGTATGTTCCCCGAAGGCACTTTCCCTCAGGGAAAGGGGAAAACGCATTCTTACCCCGGTCAACACCGCGCACCGCGCCGTTCTGATGGCTATTGAAAGGGGCAAGCTTCAGAACCTGATCTTCGACAATCAGGCGCTGTTCAATCACCGCGCGATGGCGGCGATTTTGGGCGTCATTCTGAAACTCCCCCCGGTCAAGCAGATCATGGCAAGCGAGCAGATGAAATCCCGCTATCTCGCGAATCTCCTCAGGGCGAAGTAAACGAGAGTAAAGAACCTACGTCACTGCGTTACCGGAACGTTCTTTTTTCCGCTGCCGTTTTTACCCGACTTTCCGTTCTTGCCCGCCTTCCTGACCTCGAATACCCGCTGCAGGAGGCAGAAAAGGAACACAAGAAAACCGATCGCGATACGGGTCCACCAGGAATTCAGCGTTCCCTGGAACATGATAAGGGTTTGGATCGTTCCGTACACAAAGACACCGAACACGGTCCCGAGGACGCCGCCGACGCCGCCGGTAAGCAGGGTGCCGCCGATCACGACTGTCGCGATCGCGTCCATTTCCATTCCGGTGCCGTTCAGCGCATAACCGGAGAGGGTATAAAAGGTAAACACGATACCCGCGAGGGAAGAGCAAAAACCGCTGAGCACATATATGAGAATTTTGGTCCTGGCCACGGGAAGTCCCATCAGCAGGGCCGACTGCTCGTTTCCGCCGATGGCGTATACGGTCCGCCCGAATTTCGTGTAGCGCGCGATGAACATTCCCAACAGGACGATACAGACCGCTATCACGACGCTCGGCGAAATAAAGCTGCCCAAAACGTTTATCTGAGCCTGGGCCGCGACCTGCCAGAACGCGTTCTTGATGCCGATCGTGTCAATGCTGATCACGTAGCACAGTCCCCTGGCGAGATAAAGACCTGCGAGAGTAATGATAAACGGCGGCAGATCAAACGTATGGATGATGTATCCCATCACGAAGCCGAGCGCCGCGCCCATAAGAAGGACCGCCGGTATTACCGCGATCGGGTCCCATCCGGATTTTTCGAGAAGACTCGAGGTCATCATCGTCGAAAGCGCAAGGACGGAACCGACCGAAAGATCGATCCCCCCGGAAATGATGACGAAAGTCATACCGACCGCGAGAATGAGCAGGTACGCGTTATCAATGAGCAGATTAAGGAAATTCTGCAGCGACAGAAAGCCCGAGAACATGACGGAACCGAGCCCGAACATAAGAATAAAGAGGCCGATTGTCACGAAGAGGGAAAGGTTCTTCGGATTGATGATTGATTTCTTCTTCATGCGAATATCTCCCTTTTACCGAACAGACGCGAAACCATCGTGCGGAAATTGACGGACTGAAGAAGGCTGACGACAAGAACGACCAAGGCTATCACGACCTGGGCTATCTCGGGCGGAACGCCGAATGCATAGATCGTGGTAGTCAGGGTCTGGACTATCAGGGCACCTACCATGCTGCCCAGGAGGTAGAATTTCCCCCCGTTCAGCGATGTGCCTCCGAGAACGACCGCGAGTATCGCGCTCATCTCATACCCTTTACCCGCGTTGTTTCCGTCCGCGCTCATGACCGTAGAGCATACGACCAGTCCCGCTATACCCGCGCATAGACCGCAAAAGGTATATAC
>JAYVSC010000004.1:0-32286 GCA_043775705.1 Spirochaetales bacterium
GGAATTTTTTCCACCTCGGGCGCAATGACGGTAGGAATCGGAGGCTCGGTTATCGCGTCTCTTACCGGCGCGGTCACTGCGGGAACCGGCCTTACCGTAGCGGGGACAGGTTTCCTCAGCGTAGTCGATGGAAACCTTACCGTTACAACCGGGGGACTGATACACAATTCAAGCGTAAATATCAGCTCGAGCGGCAGCGGAAACATCGTGATAACTGCAGGCGGCATTACTCTTCAAAATACGGGAGACATTACTTCTTCAGGAAGCGGGAACCTTACCGTCTCGGCAGGAGGTATCGCTTGGACAGCCCCGGGAACTTCAGATATTATCCTGACTGGTTCCGGTGGTTTAAATATAACCGGTAATTTAACGCAAACAGGAACAGCCTCCGGCGCGGTTTCGTTAAACAGCGGCAACTTTTACGTCTCAGGAACGTCCGCTATTTATTACGGTTCTTCACCGCAAATTTCATCCGTCTCCGGAACCGCGACGTTCGACGGAGCGGTAACATTAGGGATAAATACGGGCATCACGGCAGCTACAGCGACGTTTAACGACACGATAATCGGAGCGACGCATTCCCTTGGTATCACTGGCAATGCCGTTTTTGGAAACGCAGTCGGGGATACGGTAACGGGACTTACTACACTGAATGTAACCCAAAGCTCCGCTATCTACACCAATACGATAACGTCAAGCGGAAATCAAACCTATTCAGGCCCGGCAACGCTTTATAATACGACTACGATCACAAGCACAACCAATGGAATAATAACTTTCGGGAACACCCTGTGGGCTGCAGCGGCGGGAACACAAGGACTTAACATCGATACGACGGGAAATATTGTATTTGCTGGAAACATCGGAAACGCCGGAACAAATCGTTTGGGGCTCCTTGCTATTTCAAATGCGGCATCTTCGAATATCACTTTCTCGGGAAATGTGTATGCGGTACAGATAGCTCAAAGCGGGGGAACAGGCTTGTCCAGTTTCGCGTCAGTAGTGAACACGAACGCAGCGGCAGGCATCAACCTTACGAACGTAAATATATCTTTCGCGGACGTCGTGACGACTACCGGCGGAGGAAGCGTCTCACTGACGCATACCGGAACCCTGACAATGCCGGATGCAGCCGACTTTTCTCTTACCGGTCCTTTTACCGAAAATGGAGGAGGCGGGGTTTCTTTGGGCGCGGAAATTACCACAACGGCGGCTACCGTGAATTTCGTCAGCCCCATTACACTTACAAACGCGGTCACAATAATTACTACAAGCGGGTTTCCGGCGGGTGCTTCGGTCTCTTTCGCCAATACATCGACTATCGCCGGGGCATTTAACTTAAGCATTGACGCGGGAACCGGTGGTAATGTAGCGTTTGGCGGTACTGCCGGAGCTGCGAACGGAAGAATAGGAGGGGTTGCCGGTGCAAACCGCATAGGGATCCTTTCAATAACTAATGCGGATAACATAACCTTTTACGGAGATGTGTATGCCGCATCTGTAAGCATAGCAGGAGCGGGCGGAACGACTACAACATCAAACACAATTAATACAAATACCATAGCCGGAATTAATATAAACGGTACGGTATTCAACATATTCGGCCCGATAACGACAACAGGCGGGGGACCCTTTACCTGCAATAACGCAGGTCTACTGACGATAGCCGCTGCAGGGGACTTTACCTTGTCGGGAGCGTTCCAACAAGTTGGAACAGGAAACACCCTCACATCGGGGGATATTACGGTGAGCGCTTCTGCCGCCAGTGATGCAATATCGTTTACGGGAAGCGTCGACATTAACGGAACGGCCGCCTTAAACTCGTCAGGCGCGGCTTTACCAATCCATTTCAACTCGACGAATAATATTTATTTTGAAGGGGCAGCAACATGCAACGCGGGAGTCTCAACGATCACCATAGGGGGAGATCTGCATATCTATGCTCCGGGCTCTACAATATCAATCTTGAGTGCGATGACCGTCAGAAACATTGTTAAATATGCAGGAATTCTTAACCTAAACGGATTCACTCTTACGACCACCCGGGATCTCGTATTATTCGGCGGAGACGGCGGAGGTCCTCTTCCAGATTATTCCGCTGACGACACGTCGCTCGGGGCGGCAGGCACTAACCTGTTCGCATACGATAATGCTGCAAGGACAGCTATTCTCCCCCCGGGACCGATACTTGCAGATCCTCAGGCGGCCTTACTGGGGACGTTCCCGATAACAGGGACAAATTTTACAAGCGTTAATTTTTCTGGATATATACAAAACATGGGAAACATCACGGTTGGAGGAAACTTCTACGCCAACGGCGGATCGCTCATTGATCTAGGATGGACATTGAGCATCCCCGGCAACAATAGCGCAGCCACTTCTTTCGCTGAAGCATACAACGTAAGCGTTGACCACTGCACAGCCACGGGAGGATGGGTAAGCGCTGCTGAAAACTGCACGGAAATTACCCCGGCGTCGAACACTCAATGGGACTTTGTGCGGCCGCAAATACTTCCCAATGACAATGGGTACGCAACAGGAGTTGCACTCAGCGGTACCTATACGGTTTACGACAATGTAGTCCGGGTCGAGTTTACCGGTAATATCGAAAACTCAAACAATGAAATATCCGCTGCCATTGCAAACTTCTCCACAAACACAGGAGCAACCGTCTTCACAGGTTCGTTTACCGATGCAGCCTGCACAACATCCACAAATGGAGCCGGAGATATTTCAGCTTTCTATCTCCAGGTCAATACGATCACATGGAATACCGACGCGACGGGCTCAAGCATAGGGGCAGCCGCCAGTACGGATCGTTCTAATGTACATCAAACGACCCTTCCCACCATCGACATCCCGAAAGCGCTAGCCGGAGTTTTCCAAACGCTTCGGGACGAGCATAAAAACCGTATAGCACAAACGTTTGGCGCAACCCGCTTCACCAGCACCGCCGACCGCTGCCGTCCAGTCCTCATCGCGGTAAACGCAGAGCAGGCGACGCATACCTACGACCCAAGGAACAATGTCGCCGCATATTACGAATGGGACGCGCATAACTATTTCAACCTGACCTGGTCAGAGCCGGTACACATCGGCCCTCTCGCAATAGGTGCTGCAGTGAATAACCAGAGAAGCAATTTTAGCTTCACAACCGGAGCCCAGACAGGCGGCGACATGCGCATGTCGGGCGCCGACCTTCTCGTCTCCGGATATTTCAGCGCCTTGAAAGCCGGCATCAACCTCTCGACCGGAGTCAGAAACGGGATACCTGGATTGCCGGCGGCGCCGATTGCTCCGGATGACCAGACCGCGAACAGCCTGTACCGCGCCGCCGCAACACCGAATCAGCTCCGCATATACCTCGCAGGCTTTGCGGTATCGCTCGGATTGCCGAATCCGCTTGACTGGAAATATTTCTGGCCCGGATATATCGATGATGTCACGGATCCCGCCGGCGCAGGCGTGCAAAGTGCAAGCAACGCGTTTATCACCGATGCCGCATTAAATGCCATCGAGCCGTTCACAAATGACAACGCCGCCTATGGCGCCACTACCTATGCCAAGGCGGCCGTAGTCATTACAACGAATCCCGCAAGTCCCTGGGATACCACAAACCCCGATATTACGGTGTACCGGACACGGACCGGATGGATAGACCCCGCGCTCTATTATGAAGCGAGCCCCGTAGGATTTACCGGAACCGGTTTTATGGACCGCATCGAATTTCATGTGTTTGACGACAAGCCTTCGTATACGGATCCCGAGCCGACGAATCTCGCCTATCAGTGGGTCAGCTCACAGGGCTGGTATGCAGGCAATGACAGGTCAGCTCCCGTGCACGCGGTGCCGGATAACCGGGGAGGACTGCGCAGTTCCTCAGGTTTGAAAAGCGCCTCTACCTCTCCCTTTTCAATGACTGCGGAAGCATTCCTTTTCCGTCCGAAAATCGGCAGCGATCCGTTTACCAATGCGTACAACACCGCGTTTACGACGATGGTCACGGAAAGCCTTTACAATCCTGCCGGCTCGATCAACGTGCTTGACGATCCCTACTTCGCCGTCAAATTCCTCCCGACGGCTCCCTGGCGCATGACCCAGCAGATGCAGTTCTCCTATAACGCCTCTCTCGGTTTCATGACAGACCTTGCCGGCCTCAGGCTTAAGGGCTTTGCATCCCGCGACTGCGTTGACAAGACGCCGCCCCAGTTTACGTTCACCATTCAGCCGATGGACACGACAAGCCTCTATGTGCTTTTCTCTAAGCCGGTTAATATCACCAATCTGCACACTCAGCTTTTAGTCCTGACTGATCCCATGAATCCGGCGACCAACCTCGTCAATGCATCAGTCCCCGCGGTATCTAAAACAGGCGTGAGCGCGAACGGCGTAAGCTGGGACGCGATAGTCACCCTTACACGGCCGTTGACCCTGACCGAGATACAGGGGCTTACGCTCAAGCCGGTTGCGATCAGCTTTACCGATCCGGATACCGGCGCGATACTCCAAGTGTCCGACATCCTTGACATCCTTCAAAACCGCATGAGCAGTTCCGAATATCACCGGGTAACGGATCTCGGCATCAATCTGGTCATGCCGCTCTATGCTTCCGACGGCATCAATACCGATGGAACCTTCGGCCCCGGCGAAGGCGCCCTCAGGACTTTCGACGGAACAGGCCGGCTGCTTGACAAGGATATTACGATTGCAACGCGCATAAACACGGGCGTTACTCCCGCGGTATCCGCGCTGTCGACACTCCAGCTCTACTATGACGTGAATCCCGCGTCGGCTACCTTCCCAGTTCTCTACAATGACCTTCTCGGTGCTTCACTAAGGCTCTGGCTGCCCGCGGTCCTTCCCTCGTTCAACAATGCGTCGAACTTTGATTCCCGCTCGCTCAACCCGAAGAACGTGCTTGACGCAAATCAGACCTTCAGGAATTTCCTTCTTTCCTCCAATGATTCAGAGATCGAAACGGGAGCGAAAGTCGAGTTCCTCTTCAAGTATGGGGATCTGTACTGCGCGCGGCTCAGCGATCCGAATGACGTCACCAGCGTCGATCCGTGGAGATTCGATATTTCCGCGATCAAGCTGCAGCGCGGCGGGGTGACGATATTGAACAACGTCATCAATTCAAACAAGAGAGAGAAAACCATACTTAACATTGAAATGGCCAAGTCGGGAAACCTCGTCATACAGGTATTCACGATGGACGGGAATCTTCTGCGCACGCTCGAACGGAATAAAAAGGGCGCGGGTACCTATTCGTACACATGGGACGGAACCAATCTCGCGAACGATCCTGTCGCGCGCGGTATGTATTTTATCCGGGTCGTCGGTCCTGGCATGGATGAAATCAGAAAGGTGATGGTGGTCAAGGACTAGGTTCGGAGTTGTGGTTCAGGCAAAAAACAGGTGCTGCGGTTTCTAAAAAATTATCGCAGGAATCCAGATTGCCTGGACTACAATCCCTCACTCTTGGGTTATTACCGATGGGGGGCTGACTGACAGGCTTAATAGCCGTCGGGATAGCAGCGGAGTTCGGGCTGGGCGATAAGGATTCTTCCCGGTATTGAGCCTTCAAGGTCGATCATCAGTTCCATTACCGGCTTGGTTCCGGTTTTATCTATAAACTGCAGGTTTCCGTTGTTGATATCGACTGTCATTTTTTGCCAGCCGTATGTTGCCGGATCGCCGTTTATCAGGTATTCGTAGGGAGATGGAGTCGTTGCCATGGTGGAGTTTCCCGAAACAGGCTGCATGTCGGCCCGAAGCTGATTCAGGTAATAGGGCGACGTGTTTGCCCCAACCGAGGGGTCTTCGCACACCCAGAACGAAAAACGATATAAAAGACTTTCCAGTGTAGGATTTGTTTCAGGCACTGTTAGAAGGAGACGGAGCTGCGCCGGAATTATTTTCTTCACTGTAATATCATCTACTACGAGAGAAAGAGGCGTATCTGCGGCAAATTGAAGCACATTCGTGTCTTTGACCGTAAAGATGGACGTTGCAATTTTTGTCCCTGGTTTGAAGGTTACCGAAGTCCCGCTTTCTATCAAGGGCGAGGCTTCCTTAACCAGAACTCTTCCGGTTGGCCCTAATTCAGTTGTATTCCATTTAAAATCCAGTTGATAGCCCTTTGCTTGTTCAAGGGTATGTACACTATTGGGAATTGTAAACAGCACATAACTGGTTTTACTGGCAAGGGTAATCTGGAGTGACTGATTGTGTATCCCGCCGGCAGCAGAGTTCGGCAACAATCCAAAAGACGAGTTTATCGTCGCATCCTTCGTCCACTCAGCCAGAGCCGGCGTCCCCTCGAAATCCCCTCCCGCAATCAAATTGACCAGTTCCAGCCGGTATACCGGCGCATCCGAGTCAAGGCCTGCAGGGACACTACTAAATGCCGCTGCGGTCAGCCCCGGATCTCCGGGTAAATTCGTCGGAGACAGGGTCATATAATTGGTGCCGTCCCAATTTGAATACCGGTAACCGAAATCCCACTGTCCGGTGACCGCGACAGAGGGGGTAATACCGGTTACCGGATCAGGAACCGGAATGGGGGGAATCGTCGGGTCATCCCCGACGAACTGGTCAAAACCGATTGCCGCAATAAAATTGTTGTTGTAATACGCGTCGGCGAAGGGGCGTTTGTAGGTAAACAGGTCGCAGCCGGAAACAAAAAGGCCGCAGACCGTCAAAACGGCCGAAAAAACGAGAAACAGGCGAAAATTCAGGGGTCCGGTTTGTATCTTTTTCATCTTCTTGTGTTTCTATTATACCCCATACCGGGATGATTGACAAATGACGAAAAAAAGTGAATTCTGATCTCAACTTATGAGCATGAATAACCGACAGACACCCCGTTTCAGCGATTTTGCGCGGGCTAAAATGAATGGAAGCTGCCAGCTTCCCGGATATCTGGAAGACGTGAGTAAAAGCGGCTGCAAAGTACGTTTTTCACATACGTTCGAGGTAGATACCGACCGTGAATACAGCCTTACCATTTTACCTGCCCTCCGCTCGGGTATTCGGGAATTCGAGATAACAGTCCGCCCGGAATGGGTAAGCAGCGACGAAGACTCGATGTATATCGGTTTCTGCATCCTTCGATCCCCCGGAATATGCGATTTGTATAAATATGTCCAGATTCTTGAACACCTCAACATAGAGGAACTCCAGGAAGCATGATTTGACCTACCTTTCCGGGAAAGCATGGCTCGCAGTTCGTGACTATCAGCAGAATTTATATGATGAACTGTCCATTGATCCCTCAAATCCCGGCAAAAAAGTACAAATTTACGGCGACCTGGTCTACCGCGAAGGACCTTCCGTTCCCGCATTCTGGCACCGCACTATTCTCGAAAAACCCTTTATAGCCGAATTCAAGACAATACGCGAAGCATCCGATATCCTCCGGTCACTCCAGCGCAACTGGGCGCATTATCCGGTAGCATGTTTCCGCCGCGCGGAGCTTATCAAGGAAAAACTCCCCTTTCTGAACGATAAACCCAAAATTTTCCCTTTCACCGTTCCCTCCGCGCCCATGGGCATGTGGAGTCTTCTCGACGAAAACACCCTTTTCGCATCTGCGGACACCACGAGTCCCTTCGCCTGCGGGGCACTTCATTTCGAGGAAGACCACGTAAATCCCCCGAGCCGGGCATACATGAAGCTGTGGGAAGCGCTTACCTGGATGAGTTACCTCCACGGTAGTATCCCCGGGCCCGGAGACCGCTGCATCGATGCGGGGGCCTGTCCCGGCGGCTGGACCTGGGTGCTCGACGCCCTGGGTTCTCGGGTCACTGCAATCGACCGCTCGGAACTCGATCCGCGCCTCATGGCAAAACCCAATATCAAATTCATCAAGCATGATGCCTTTACCCTGAAACCCTCCGATTTCGGGGAGCAGGACTGGGTTTTTTCCGACGTAATCTGCTATCCGCCGAAGCAGCTTGAGTGGGTGCAGGAATGGATCGCGTCAGGCCTCTGCCGGAACTTCATATGCACTATCAAAATGCAGGGCAAAGCTGATCAGGAAACCACCCGGGCCTTCGCATCTATTCCCGGAAGCCGCATACTGCACCTGAGCGCGAACAAAAACGAATTGACCTGGATATGCCGGTACCCGGAAACAGTTCACACACAGGCGATCATTTAGTATACTTTTTCAAAACTACACATTTCATGGAGGTTTCTATGTCTGATGTCGTGTCTATTCTTGGCGAATGCAAGGCAATGCTCACCGGTCATTTTCTCTTGTCTTCCGGCAAGCATTCTTCACAATATTTCCAGTGCGCCCGCCTGCTGCAGTACCCCGCCAAATCGGCAATCGTGATCGAAAGTCTGGTCAAGCGTATCAACTCTGAAATCGCCGAGGGAAAGCTCGAGGTGGATTCGGTAATCGGGCCGGCAATGGGCGGCATCGTGGTTGCCTACGAGCTCGGACGTCAGCTCGATAAACCCGCTTTTTTCACCGAACGCGACGATGAGGGAAAGATGTCCCTCCGCCGCGGCTTCGAGATAAAGAGCGGCGAAAAAATCATCATTGCCGAAGATGTCGTCACCACCGGAAAATCCACACTTGAAACCGCCGAGCGCATCAAGGAAATGGGCGGCGTCGTGGTTGCCTCGATCTGCATCGTCGACCGCCGTCCCGCCGATGCCGGGGAACCCTTCCCCTGGCCCCTTTTCGCCGCCGTCCGCCTCCCCGCCGTCCTCTGGGATGCCGGCGAATGCGAACTCTGCAAGGAAGGCAAATCCCCCGCGATCAAGCCCGGATCCCGCAAGGTTTTCTAGAAGCTGCCCGGGGCTCTTTTTTAATTGTCTCGGACGTGGTATGAATAAGTTGTATCATGAAACAATTAACCCAAACCCAGCTGGTCAAGGCAATGCGGATCAGCATCTTTTCCGGCGCATCATCGGTCATCTGGCAGCTGGTCTGCTCGATCCAGCCGCTTTTCAACGTATTCTTCCAGAATTATCTCGGCGCCACCGCGGGTCAGCTCGGCCTTTTGGTGACGATAATCCAGCTGGCCGGAGTATTCCAGATCCTCGGCATCTTTTTGTACGGCTGGATAGGCCGGCAAAAACCGATTTTCATGATAGGACACGTGATTCACCGCGCACTTACCGCGATCATCGCCTTTGTTGCCTTTTACGTGGCCCGCGGCGGCTCCTCCGAGCGCGGCATTGTCATAATCATCATCGCAATGGGCGTTTCCTGGATGTTCGCAAATGCCTCGAGCGCCTGCTGGTGGGGATGGATAGCCGATATCTTTCCGGAAGCCATGCGGGGCGAGTTTTTCATGCGCCGGTCCTCCGTCATCCAGTTCGTGAACATCATCTGGTTTTTCATCGCGAGCACGCTGCTCGACATTTTCCCGAAGGAAAACGCGCTTACCGTTTTCGGCGTCATCATTTCAGTCGGAGCCTTCGCGGGACTTCTCGATATCCTGAGCCAGCTCGGCACCCCGGAGCCGCTGCCGGACAAAAAGCCCGATTTCGACGTTTCGACGGTGTTCGAGCCCCTGCACAACAAGGAATTCATCCGCTACGCGGTCGCAATCGGCCTCTCTATTTTCTCGATGAATCTGATCGGGCCCTTTCAGTCCCCCTACATCGTAAACCCTAAATTCATCGGCGCGCCCAATACCTGGCTCGGAATCATGGCCATGCTGACCCAGTTTCTGTGGGTGCTTTGCGCGCCCTTTTGGGGTACGGTCATGGACCGCTGGGGCAGAAAGCCTGTTGTCATTTCAGGATCCCTCCTTGTGCTCGGCTGGATAGGCTATCTCTTTTTAACATCCGGCAATTACTTTATCATCCTTCCCCTCATAGCCGTCGCGACGGGCGTGCTTGCCCCCGCATTCTGGGAAGGCTCGAACCAGATGATGCTCTCCCTAGCCCCGGAAAAAAACCGCGTGTCCTATGTCGCCTGGTACCTCGCGATCGTCGGCCTCGTGTCCGCCCCCGGCTCCCTTGCGGGAGGACTCTTGAGCGACGGTCTCAGCGGGGTTCATTTCAAGGCAGGCTTCTTCGAGGTGACCAATTTTCACATTATCCAGCTTTTGGCGATCGTGCTCTGCTGCCTGTGCGCATTCCTCATAAGCCGCGTCAAGGAAGGATCCCAAAAACCCTTCGGCTACGTGATCAGCCAGATTACCAATCCGCAGATCATCCGCACCTTCCAGCATCTCGATTCCCTCGGCCGCTCCCAGTCGCCGGCCTCGAACAACGAGATTCTCCGGTATTTTGACGGACACTCCTCCCAGCTCGCGCTGAGGGATATCATAGAAAAACTGGACGATCCGGACGGCTCGGTTCAGGAGGAAGCGGCGCGCGCGCTCGGGCGCATCCCGTCCCCCCAGTCGGTTGACACCCTCATCCTGCATCTGCTCGACATCGACTCGAACATACGCATCCAGGCCGCCCGTTCCCTCGGGAAAATACGGGACAAAAAAGCGGTGGGCGCCCTGGTGGGATGCCTGTGGGAGCCGAACGAGGAACTGCAGAAAGCATGCCTTGAGTCCCTTGCGGAAATAGGGGACGAGGAATCGATCGTGCACGTGATGGCCTTCCTCCGGGAAAGCCAGACCGAGCGGATGAAGCAGATCAGTTCCGCGGCTGCGGCGCGCCTGGGCGTCTTTGAGGCAGCCTGGGATATTTTCCCCAATCTGCTGGCGGCGCGCTCAAAAACCGCAAGAAAACAGTACGCGATCGCGATGGCCAGCCTGCTCGGGCATCCGGATGAATTCTATCAGTATATGAGCGGGAACAGCACGGTTGTCCAGGCGCGCCAGAAAAAGCTGATCGCGCGCTTTTCGCTCAATATGCAGGAAGTGTATGCCCGGCAGCAGAAAAAACGCCATCTCAAAATTGACGTGATAGAGGCAATAAGGAAAGCTCTCGAGGAAGACAGAAACAGCGCAGCCCTGAAGGAAATGATTCTTTTCGTCAACAAGCTTTTCTGCGATATATTCGGTGAGGAAAAGGATCGGGAAGTGCTTATCAGGATTGACCAGAAACTGGGGATGTTCTCCTGGATGATGGAACGCGCGGAAGTCTTTCTATCAGAGCCGGACAAGAGCCTGACCGATCAGGATATTCAGGATATATCCCGCATAACGACGCTTCTTTCCGTCTACTTTTTGTCCGAATACTGATAATTTTTAATTGACGGTTTGTTTAAACAAGCCGATACTGAATATATGATCACTATAGATACAAACGAAGAAAAACCGAACCTTCAGGAAGAATTTGCGTACCGGCAGATCGGGTCCATCACCAGTCAGGTCGATCCCGTGGACGTCACTTCGCCGCTTGAATATATCATCGCTTTTTTCAAGGAAAACCCCCAGCAAGCCGCCCTTCCGATCGAGCGCAACGGCGTTCTGATCGGAATCCTTGACCGGACCACGATAGAAAAAATGAACGAGTCAGTCTGGACAAGATTTTGGCAAAAGGATCTGGATGCCTACATCCACGCTCCCCTACTCTCGCTCCGTGCGGACGATTACACCGAAAAAAACATCACCAAGGCTACCGAACTCAATACCGAAAAAGGCGCACGGTTTTTCGCGGTCTATTATCACAAGAGCTTTTTCGGCATTGTCGGTTTGCGCGAAATGCTTACCCGCGTCACCGATTTGCGCAGCCGGGACATGGCGAAAGCCCACATAGTCCAGCAGAACCTCCTTGATCCGGGCGTACGCAAACGGGATCCCCGCTACAATATTATCACATGGAACCGGATGGCCAACGAGGTCGGCGGGGACTTTTACAAGGACTTTATTCTGGAAGACGGGGACCGCCACTTTGTCGGCTGCTTCGACGTGTCCGGCAAGAACGTCGCCGCTTCCCTGACCACCATGGCAATAGGCTCGTTTTTCACTTCATTGAAATACTTCGGCTTGGGCGAAAAATTCGGCGAGGCAACGACGATTCTGCTCGACAAATACGTCGAAGATCTCACCCCCAGCGATATCTTCATCACCGCGGCCCTCTGCTACATCGACCTGAAGGAAAAGACCGTCCTGATACAGAACTGCGGCCATACGCCGATATACATTTTCATTCCCGGAGAAGGCGGAAAAATCGTCGGAAAAACGATGAATCCAAACCTGCCCCCGCTTGGAATGGGCATTCTCGAGAACGAGGAAAATACCGGCTACCGCATCCCGATAAGCAAGGGACTCCGCATCGTGTTCTACACCGACGGCATTACCGACATGGTAACCCCCGACGGCGTGCGCTACGAGGACGACAGGACCAAGGATTTGTTCGCGTCGACCTACAACAAAAACGAGCATGAAACCAAGGAAATGTACACAAAAGCCATCGACAGCTGGATTACGGACGCGATGCTTCCGGATGACATCACGATTATGGATATCCGCTTTAACTAGGGTTTTTACGTTGCTGTTCACGCGAGACCCGATTATGGTATACTAGGCCAAGTTATGTCCAACACCGATTCACAGGCACTCCGGCAAGCCGGGAAATTTTTCAAAAAAGCCGTATACAGCTCCAGAGTCCCCATTAAAACCCTCCGCTCGAATTACGACGAGCTTTTGGGAAAGAAAATTCTTCCCAACAATATTGACTGCCAGGAAGTCGACGTAGGAACCGTGCAGGCAGAGCTGCTGGTTCCGGAACTGGCGATGGGCAAGCGAACCATTCTCTATGCGCACGGGGGCGGATTTATCGCCGGCTCCTGCCTTTCTTCCCGGAATCTCTGCGCCTCGATCGCCCACGAAGGCGCAAGCCGCATCCTGATCCCCGAATACCGGCTCGCTCCCGAGTACCCCTTTCCCACCGCAATGGAAGACCTGTACCGCTCATATGCATGGCTGCTCCACCAGGGCATCCCGCCCCGAGACATACTCTTCGCGGGAGACGGATCGGGCGCGAACCTCATTCTTTCCCTGATGCAGTATCTCGGAACCGAAAAGATCGCCCTTCCCGCGGCAGTAATCGCGATCTCGCCCTGGGTAAACCTGGCGTGCGACACGACAGCCTACAACCTCAGGAAAAGCCCGGACCCCATCCATACCCGCGAAATGCTCTCTGCCCTCGCGCTTCAGTATACCTATCAGAGCAACTTCACGAATCCCAAGGTGTCTCCGATTCTGGGCGACTATTCCTTTTTCCCGCCGATGTTTATTCAATGCGGCTCGGAGGAAATCCTCATCGACGACGCGAAGCGTTTGGCCGTGAAGGCTCAGAATGCGGGGGTATCAGTAACCCTGGATATACATGAGGGCATGTGGCATCTCTTTCAGGCCATCGATTCCCTCACGCCCAATTCCCATCTCGCAGTGAAAAAAATCGGTCAATGGGTACGCGACGGGGCCATGTAATGGAACTCGTCTCTCCTGCCGGAAACATCGAAAAGCTGACCTATGCATGGGAGTATGGGGCAGACGCGGCCTACATAGGGCTTAAAAAGTTCTCGCTCCGGATAAAAGCCGACAATTTTTACGAAAGGGAATACGAGGATATCACGCGCTTGAAAGCAGAGTATGCCTCTTCCGGCAAGGCGAAACGCCTCTTTTGCGCGCTCAACATCACTTTTCACAACCAGGATCTCCGGAATTTTATCGCCGAAGCCGATTACTTCCGCGAGTACCCGATCGACGCCTTCATCATCCAGGACATCGGGATGGTCAATCTCCTCAAAAAAGAATTTCCCTCCATTCCACTCCACTTGAGCACCCAGGCGAACTGCATCAATTACGAGGCAGTGCGCATGTACAGGGACCTCGGCTTCAAGCGCGTCGTACTCGGACGCGAGGCGAGTTTTTCGGATATCTCCGAAATAAAGCAGGCTGTTCCCGAGATGGAGATAGAATGCTTTGCACACGGCGCCATGTGCATAGCCTATTCGGGCCGCTGTCTGATCAGCGCCTACCTTACCGGGCGCAGCGCGAATTCAGGCTTCTGCAGCCACTCCTGCCGGTGGGACTACCGACTTGTGGAAGAAAGGGAAAGACCGGGGCAGTATTTTCCGGTGGTAGAAGGCGACGGCTTTACCGCTCTTTTTTCCTCGAAGGATCTCTGCATGATAGACTACCTCGCCGACATGAAAAGGGCCGGAGTCGACTCCCTCAAGATAGAAGGGCGCATGAAAAGCCTCTATTATACCGCCTTAGTCACCCGCGCGTACCGCAAGCAGATAGACTCGGTTGAAGGCCGTATATCCGCAGAGGAAGCTAAACCCTTTGTGGACGAACTCTACAACGCAGCCCATCGGGAATTCGGGACGGGGTTTTATTTTTCAAAGGATGATGCGAACAAGACGACGCGGGGCGAAACGACTTCACCCTACATGCTCGCGGGAACTATAGGAAAAAAGGCCGACAACAACGCAGACGGCACGGCGGACTGGGAATTCATTTCAATGAACAAGATAGATTCGGGCGTTCCGCTCGAATACATAGGGCCCGATCTCTGTTCTATAGCAGATACCGATTATACCCTCATCGATCCGGAAACGGGAGAGGCGCGGGATTGGGTATGCCATGGGCACCCCTGCATCCTGAGAACGAGCGCACCGGTGAGCGAGCGCTTCATTGTGCGCACCGCAGAGAAAGAACCCCTGCCCCCGTCCTCCGCGTCCTTCTAGTCGACATTTTTCCCGATACGGTTCAGGTCGACTATCTCGCCGCTTATGGTGAATATCACCCATTCGCAGATAGTGGTGATATGATCCCCCAGCCGCTCCAAATCCTTGCAGATCGAGAGATACCGGTATACCTGTTTCATATCCGCTTCGTTTTTCGGCTGGATCATGATAAGTTCGCCGATTATCTGCTTTTTCTGCTCATCGATTTCCGCGTCGCGGGAAGCGGTCGTCTTCGCGAGCTTCTCGTCATCCTCGATGTATGCGGTCAGCGAGTCCCTTATCATCCCGGCCCCGTTTTTCGCCATCGAGGCGATGCGGGGAATAAAGCGCGGGTATAGGGTCGAGTCGCTCTTGACGGTCAGCTTGGCCAGGTGAACGGCATAGTCCCCGATGCGCTCGAGGTTCGCGACGATCTTGATGGAGGTAACGATTTTACGCAGGTCCCTGGCGACGGGCGCCTGCAGGAGAAGCAGCATGACGCTTTCCTGCTCGAGAGCTACCTGCATCTCGTCGACTTTCTTGTCCGTCTCGATCAGGGCGCGGGCGCGCTCGACATCGCAGGCGCTGAAGGCTTCGGTCGTGTCGAGAAGAAACTGCTCGACAAGGGTGCCCATGTACATGATATTTTGATAATATGCCGAAAGTTTCTCGTCGAATTGGGTGCGCATGGTCATTTAAAGCTCCTTAGCTAAAGTCTCAACCAAAACGGCCGGATATATAGGCCTCGGTCTTCTTGTCCTTCGGGTTATAGAACATCTGGCGGGTTTCGCCGAATTCAACCATGTAGCCGCAGCGGTCCTCGTTGATCATGAAGAAGGCGGTAAAATCCGAGATTCGGGAGGCCTGCTGCATATTGTGGGTAACGATTATCAGCGTGTATTTCTGCTTCAGAGTATAGCACAGCTCCTCGATATGCGCGGTAGAAATGGGATCAAGGGCCGAGGTCGGCTCGTCCATCAGGATCACCTCGGGATTGACCGCAAGTGTGCGCGCGATGCAGAGTCGCTGCTGTTGCCCGCCGGATAGGCCCATGGCGCTCTTCGAGAGCCGGTCCTTGACTTCGTCCCACAGGACGGCGTCGGTGAGGCTGCGCTCGACTATCACGTCAAGCTCGCCCCTTCCCATTCGGGGATTGTGCAGGCGTGGACCGTAAGCGATATTATCATAAATGCTCATGGGAAAAGGATTCGGTTTTTGAAAAACCATGCCGACTTGGCTGCGGAGATCGAGGACATCATAATCCTTGTAGATATCAAGGCCTTTATATAGAACCGAGCCCTCCACGCGGGCGCCCACGATGTTATCGTTCATACGGTTCAGGGTGCGCAGAAAAGTGGACTTGCCGCAGCCTGATGGTCCTATAAACGCGGTTATGGCGTTCGCCTTGATATCCATTTGTATGTTCTTCAGGGCCTGCTGGCTGCCGTACCAGAAATCCATGCCGGAAACGGAAAATGTATTCATGTATAAGAAAATACCCGTGAAATGTTATGTATTGATAAAAGTATTGTTAAAATTGTGTTAATTGAGAAGTTCCTTCCCATACACGGTAAATCCCTTGGCTCCCTCTAGATAGCGCACGGCATCCCGGATATTCTGCTTCCATTCGCCTGTCTGGTTGCTCCAATTGCTCATGACGCGGGACCGCTTTGCCGAATCCCCGGCATACACGAGATTGAACAGATTCCATAAATGTTCACCCGTATGCCATGCGCTCCGGGGAGGATTCGTTTCACACTGAAAACACTGGATAAACCCGCCGTCAGTACCCTTTCCCAACGGAATAAAAAAAATCAGGCGTTTGGTAGAAGAATCAATCTCGAAACGGTAATGCTGCGTGTCGGAGGGAAGATAATTGTCCCCCCCAATGCTGATATACACTTTCCCGGAAGGCGGGATTTGCTTTGGCGCGGTTGCCATCAGGCTCACCGTCACTTTTTTTGATGGGGCCCAATCCCATTCCTGACTCTCGCCAGATGAAATCAGCGGCTCCCCGAAATCATATCTGTCATTATTATCCGCATCATCAAAAGCTGCCATATTTCCGCGGGCACCATATTTCCCCGTCAAGTCGCTATAGGTGACAAATGAACCGATAGTGAGCGGCGCGATGATAAGGGAACCGGATGCAGTCTGCCTGCCGTTATGGACCAGCTTCGGATGCGAAAAAATCGACGGGTTTCCCTTCACGGCGACATTGATCGCCGATTTACCAAGCAGGATCGTTTGATTTGTCGGCCTTCCCCTGACCGCCGTAAACCAGGATCCGCAGGAAAGCTCTTTTTCATCGCAGATACTGTTTTTATTCGCATCGATGAAGGCAGTAATCAGGATGTCTTTAGACGCATCGGCAAAATCAACATCCCAGGATGCGGGAGAGTTCTGCACAAGGGCGGATGAAGTCGTTAAATCCCAAGTATTGATGAAGAGCTTGAACAGGGACGCGTCATCGCCTGTCACGGATACGTTAAGTTTTGTCGGAACTGCCGCGGCCGGCCTAGCCCCCGGCGGAGATGCCGATAAGGAGGGAGCAGTTGAAACCGCACCAAGAGTCCTCGCAGGATCGGACGCGGAATTGGTACAGCCGAATGCAAGAAAACCTGCTAAAACCAGACAAATTACCCTTGTCTTTTTATTCATCACTTTTTTCCCTGAAATCTTGATTGGCACTCGTACTGCCGATGCGTATTTTTTTGTGTTTTGCGTGTATTCAAGCGGTCAAGCCGCGCCTTATTTTAGTATCGGCATTTTATAGCAGAGTTGAAAATTATTTTACTTGACTGCAAGCAATACCAATGTTCTAATTGATTCTGACAGTTTTTCAAATTATGTTTAGTTCATTTTTTGAACGATGTCATACAACTCGACGTGGAGGTAAAAGGTGAGTTATGAAATAGTGGTATTGGCGAAGCAGGTTCCCGATACCCATAACATTACTGGTCAGGCCATGAAGGATGACGGAACGGTAAACAGACAGGCATTGCCGGCCATTTTTAACCCGGAGGACTTGAATGCTCTGGAAGAAGCCCTGAAAATCAAGGATGCGCACGGCGGAAAAATCACCGTCATTACGATGGGTCCGCCCAATGCGGCGCAAATCCTTCGCGACTCCCTCTTTCGGGGAGCTGATGACGTCGTTCTTGTCTCGGACCGGCTGTTCGCGGGCGCCGATACCCTCGCGACATCATACGCCCTGTCCATGGCGGTTAAAAAGAACGGTAAATTCGACATCATTCTTTGCGGGCGCCAGGCTATCGACGGCGATACCGCCCAGGTTGGCCCCCAAACCGCAGAAAAGCTCGGAATAGACCAGATTACCTGCGTCAATAAAATCATGGAACTCAAAAAAGACTCGATTACTGTCGAACGGTCCATTGAAGGCGGCTACGAGATCATCAAGACTCATCTGCCGATTCTTCTGTCGGTCACGGCGGAGGCCAATGAGCCCCGACCCCAATCCGCAAAAAAGACCCTGTCCTTCAAGCATGCCATGACTGCCCTTGAAATGGAAAACCTGGACGAAACCTATATATGCGCCAACGGGATTTGCGAAAACCACGCGATAATCAAGCTCTGGTCAGCATCCGATATCGGCGCGAATCCGGAACAGTGCGGACTGGCCGGATCGCCCACAAAGGTGAAGGAAATCGAGAGCGTCGTGCTTGGCGCCAGGGAATCGAAAAAAATAGCCGGTACCAAAGAAGGGATCGCGGATCTGGTCCGGGAGCTCATTGCCGAGCACATCATCGGATAAGGGTGGAATAATGAAGACAAACGAAGTATGGGTGTATATAGAACAGAATAACGGCAAAATCGCCGAGGTAAGTCTCGAACTGCTCGGAAAGGGATGCGAGCTTGCGCAAAACCTCAAGGTAAAGGTCGGCGCCGTCCTGATCGGACATGTGGTCAAGAACTTGAGCGAAACTCTCTACAGCTACGGAGCGGACAGGGTATATCTCGCGGATGAAGCTTCCCTCAAGGACTACCGGACGCTGTCCTATGCGCACGTAATGGTGAATCTGATCAAGGAACACGCGCCGCAGGTAGTGCTCTTCGGGGCGTCGACGACCGGACGGGATATCGCGCCGCGGGTAGCCTCCGAGCTTCGGGTCGGATTGACCGCCGACTGCACGAACCTGAAAATAGGCGACTTTCAGAAAAAGGAAACAACCTACAAGGATATCCTGTACCAGATCCGCCCCGCATTCGGCGGAAACATCATAGCCACCATCGTCTGCCCGGACCACCGGCCCCAGATGGCGACCGTCCGCGAGGGCGTCATGAAGATGAACGCCCCCGACGCTTCCCATAAAGGCGAACTGATCGAGGTAAAGACGGAAATAGGGAAAGACCTTCTGGTCGCCGAGATCGTCAAGCGGATCCAGATGGAAAAACTCGTAGACCTCAAGGGATCCCAGATCATCGTCTCCGGCGGTATGGGGCTCGGCTCGAAGGAAAACTTCAAGCTGATCCACCAGCTCGCCCACGCGCTCGGCGCGCAGGTCGGCGGTTCGCGCGCGGCGGTTGACGCGGGATTCATTCCGAAAGATCACCAGGTCGGGCAGACGGGAACGACGGTCAGGCCGAAGCTGTACATCGCCGTCGGCATCTCGGGCCAAATACAGCACCTTGCGGGCATGAGCGAGTCCAACCGCATTATCGCGATTAACGCTGACCCCGGGGCGCCGATCTTCAACTGCGCGCATTACGGTATCGTGGGAGACCTGAACGAGGTAGTTCCC
This sequence comes from Spirochaetales bacterium, assembly GCA_043775705.1. Classification (GTDB taxonomy): domain Bacteria; phylum Spirochaetota; class Spirochaetia; order Treponematales; family Treponemataceae; genus Teretinema. Next base: position 19,372 of record JAYVSC010000004.1, read on the forward strand.
CGTTTCATCGAAGCCTACACATCCTTGAAGAAATAGGGAGCTATCATGCCGAACTACTATAAAGACAATGACGATATTCAATTCCATATGCGGACGATGAACCTGGACAAGGTAATCAATTACGTGGAAAACGATTTTGCCGAGAAGGGCAAATATCCTTTCGCCCCCGTAAGCATTGACGACGCGAAGGATTCCTACGACAGGGTCCTCAACATAATCGGCGACCTCTCCGGCAATTACATCGCGCCGAGGGCCGCCGAGGTCGACAGCGAGGGAGCCCATTTCGAGAACGGCGAAGTCCGGTACGCGAAAGGCACTTCAGAAGCCCTGGACATGCTCAACAAGGCCGAGGTAATGGGCATGTCCCTTCCCCGGAAATACGGCGGGCTCAACTGCCCGATGACGATCTACATGATCGCGACCGAGATCGTGTCGAGGGGCGACGCCTCGCTCATGAACCTTTTCGGGCTCCAGGAAATAGCCGAGACCATAAACCGTTTCGGAAACGAGGACCAGAAGCAGCGCTTCCTTCCCCGCTTCTGTACGGGCGAGGTTACCGCGTCCATGGCCCTGACCGAGCCGGACGCGGGCAGCGACCTGCAGGCCGTCATGATGAAAGCCTTCCAGGACGACAAAGGCCAATGGCGGCTTCGCGGCGTCAAGCGCTTTATCACCAACGGCTGCGGCCACATATCCTTGGTCCTCGCGCGCAGCGAGGAAGACACAACGGACGCCCGGGGACTTTCAATGTTCATTTACGAGCGGGAAAAGGGAATGAAAATCCGCCGCATCGAGCACAAGCTCGGCATCCACGGGTCCCCCACCTGCGAGATCCAGTTCAACGACGCGCCGGCGGAGCTCTGCGGCAACAGGCGAATGGGCCTCTTCAAGTACGTCATGTCCCTGATGAACGGGGCCAGACTCGGCATCGCTTCCCAGGCGCTCGGCATTGCCGAGGCGGCCTATGCGGAGGCGGACAAATACTCCGGAGAGCGCGTGCAGTTCAAGAAGGCAATCCGCGAGTTCATCCCGGTCGCCGAGCTGCTGACAAACATGCGCGTCAAGATCGAGGCGGGGCGCACATTACTCTATTACACCTCGCGCATAGTCGACATCAAGAATCACCTTGAGCATATTTACGACAACGATTCCGAGAGAGCCAGGGAAGTCAAGGACGAGTTCAAGAAATACTCCGGACTCGCTGCCCTCTTTACCCCGATGGTCAAGGCGTACAACACCGAAATGGCAAACCAGGTTGCCTATGAAAGCCTGCAGATCCACGGCGGGACGGGCTACATGCAGGAGTTCAACGTCGAGCGGCACTGCCGCGATGCACGCATCACGAACATCTACGAGGGAACGACACAGCTTCAGGTAGTTGCCGCGATCGGAAGCATCATCAAGGGAACCGCCGTCGAGCACCTTGACGAGCTGGAAAGCGAAACGGACTATTCAACCATCGATTACCTGGAAGAACCGATCCGCGCGATGCGGAACATGCTCGAAGCCTCGGTCAATTATGTGCAGCAGAAGAACGACCACAAGTACCAGGAATTCCACTCCCGGCGCCTTGTGGAGATAACGACCCTTTGCTTTATTGCTTCCCTCATGGCCCAGGACGCGACCCGATCCGAGCGCAAGAAGGATATCGCAAAATATTTCCTTGAAGGCGCTCTTCCCGAGTGCAGGATGAAGGCGGAATTGATCATGAACGGCAACTCGCACATGATGGAAAAAAAGGAAGAAATACTCGCGGGCAAGAACTGATTTTTACATTTACTGTCACTTGAGGCGATTGCCTCACTCCCCAAATGAAAAAGACCGGCCGGAGATGCATTCATCCCCGACCGGTCTTTTTTCTTAACGATAGCGCTTTCACGATTCGGTATGTCTGTCCGCAAGATGCAGTTTCCGCCTCTTGCGACTATCCTATTCCGTCCAGTCTTCCGAGTAGTGGCCGAACTTGCGTATCTTCTGGTTGCGGTAGCGCACGAGAACAGCAGGATTGCGGGGCATCAGGTCCTCGAGATCGCGGACAATCACTTCCTTGATCAATCGGCTTGATTCGACGGGGTCAAGATGGGCGCCGCCCTTCGGTTCCTTGATGATGCCGTTGCATATTTTCATCTGGAGCAGATCGGATGCGGTGATTTTCATCATGCCGGCCGCGTGTTTGGCCTGGGTCGAGTCGCGAAGCAGTATCGATGCATAGCCCTCGGGCGAGATGACGGAGTACACCGCGTTCTCGAGCATGTAAACCTTGTCGCCGACGCCGATGCCGAGCGCTCCGCCCGAGCCGCCCTCGCCGATGATAATGCAGATGACAGGCGTTTTCAGCTGGCTGAACTCGCGCAGGTTCACCGCGATTGCCTCGCCTATTCCGCGCTCTTCCGCGCCGAGGCCGGGGAAGGCCCCTTGAGTGTCGATAAAAGTGATGATGGGACGGTGGAATTTCTCTGCCTGCTTTGCAAGACGCAGGGCCTTCCGGTAACCTTCGGGGTTGGCCATACCGCCGTTGCGGGCCATGGTTTCCTTGAGGTTACGTCCTTTCTGGTTTCCTATTATGGTAACGGCGATGCCGTTGATAAAGCCGATGCCGCCGATAAGCGCGAGATCGTCGCTGAAGTAGCGGTCGCCGTGAAGCTCGATGAACTCGTCGCAGATATTATTGATGATATCGAGGGCTCTCGGGCGGTCGGGGTTTCGCGCGAGCTCAACCTGCTGCCAGGCCTTGGCCGACTTTGAATTTTCCTTGATCTTCTCGTTGATTGTCCGAAGTTCTGCGGAGATGTCTATTCCCGCTTCCTCGGCGAGCTTGCCCAGTTCCTCGATGCGGTTGATTACTTTTTTTTCAGCGCTCATAAAGCACCTCCGGTATTCGAATGGGCCTTGAGAAGCTTGACGAACAGAGCCCTCTGCTCCTTGCGGGGAGAGATCAGGTCAACAAAGCCGTTTGCCATCTGAAACTCGGCACGCTGAAAATTCGCGGGCAGGGTCTGCTTGATGGTTCCCTCGATTACGCGGGGACCGGCAAAGCCGATCAAGGCTCCCGGCTCCGCGATGGTGACGTCTCCGAGCATCGCGAAACTGGCCGTGACGCCGCCCGTCGTCGGGTCGCACAGCACCAGGAAGAGAGGAATACCCGCGCGGTCAAGCTCGGCCGCGGAGCTCGCGGTTTTCGCCATCTGCATGAGAGAGAAAATTCCCTCCTGCATTCGGGCACCGCCTGAGGTAGCGTATATGATCACGGGCATTTTTTTCTCTGCGCCCTTGAGCATCGCGCGGGAGATTTTTTCGCCGACAACCGATCCCATTGAGCCGCCCATGAAGCTGAACGACATGAGCGCGAGCACGACAGGGGTATTCTCTATCGTGCAGGTGCCCGTAATGACCGCGTCGGACATGTTCGCCTTTTTCGTGGCCTCGGTCAGTTTCTCGGCGTACCCTTCCATGTCGATCGGGTTGAGGCTGGTCATGTTCTTGCAGAACTCGAGAAAACTGTCCTTGTCCGCGAGATAGGCGATGCGGTCCTTGGGCTCCATCCTGAAATGATAGGAGCAGGAAGGACACACCATCAGATTGTCTGCGATGGCATGCGCGTCGTTTTCGGCCTTGCAGGACGGGCATATTGTTTTTTCACTCACAGGCTTGCCTCCATTTGAGCATAGAGTCCGGTGCCAAACTGACCGGACCGGAATACGGCGTTTGAAAGAATCTTTTTCTGCGTGACGATATTCACGGGAACGCCCTCGATCTTGAGCTCGTCAAGCGCACGCAGCAGGCGCGCAAGCGCCTTATGACGGTCGCTGTCATGAACAATGAGCTTGCCGACCATGGAATCGTAGTGGGGAGAAACGGTCGCGCCCGTGTACAGGAAACTGTCGAAGCGGACGCCGGGACCGCCGGGCACGTCGAGCCTGGTCACCTTGCCGGGGGCAAGGGCGTTTATGCGGGCCTCGATCGACCATCCACGAAGCTCTACGTGATCGGGATCGATGGTCATCGGCTCGCCCACGCAGACGAGAATCTGCTCGCGGATCAAGTCGGTACCGGTGACGAATTCGCTGACCGGATGCTCCACCTGGATGCGCGCGTTGACTTCCATGAAGAAGAATTCCTCGCCGACTACCAGAAACTCGATGGTTCCGGCTCCGCAGTATTTCAGGCTGGAGAAGAGGTTTCGCGCGCCGTCGCTCATGCGCTTCCGCATTTCGGGAGTCACTCCCGGCGACGGGCTTTCTTCAATCAGTTTTTGGTGGTTTTTCTGCACGGAACAGTCGCGCTCGCCCATGATGGCGACGCCGCCCTTTCCGTCCGCGATTACCTGCAGCTCGACATGGCGCGGGTTCTGAAGGTATTTTTCGATGAACACGGTGCCGTCCGCAAAGTTTGCCTCGGCCTCGCGGGAGGCGATCTTCAGGTTTTCCTCAAGCTCCTCGTCCTTCCAGACAATGCGCATTCCCTTGCCGCCGCCGCCGGAAGCGGCCTTGATGATAACCGGGTAACCGCAGGCGCGGGCGACCGGTATGGCTTCTTCCTTGGAGGCGATGGGGCCGGGAGAACCCGGCGTAATCGGAAGGCCGTATTTCAGCGCGGTATCCCGTGCCGTAACCTTGTCTCCGAGCAGGTCGATAACCTCCGCATCGGGCCCGATCCAGATAAGACCGGCTTTCTTTACCGCACGGGCAAAATCGGAATTCTCGGAAAGGAAGCCGACTCCCGGGTGAACGGCCTCGCATCCGGTTCTGACCGCGGTGGTTATAAGGGCCGGAATCGAAAGATAGCTCAAGGCAGACTTGGCCGGTCCTATGCACACCGCCACGTCGGCGAGGCGCACGTGAAGCGCGTCCCGGTCGGCGGTCGAGTATACCGCGACCGTTTCTATGCCGAGCTCGCGGGCGGTGCGGATTATGCGGACCGCGATTTCTCCGCGGTTCGCGATTAAAAGGCGTTTGATCATAGAGCGCGGACCTCGAAAAGGTTCTGGTCGAATTCGACCATATCGCCGTTGTTCGCCAGGAGCTTGACTATTTCGCAGTCAAATTCCGCTTCCAGCGCATTCATCATTTTCATCGCTTCGATTATGCAGAGCTTCTGGCCCTTCATGATTTTCTTGCCGACTTCCGCGAACGGCGGGGTGTCGGGAGAGGCAGAGCGGTAAAAGGTTCCGACAATCGGGCATTTTACGAATTCGTTGCCGGCGGACGCGGCTGGCTCCGCGGAATCCGCTGCGGGCGCCGTAGCTGCTGCCGCATGACGAGGAGATGCACTGTGAACGGGGGCAGCGGGTGCGCTATGGGAAACAGGAGAAAAAGGCGCGCTCGCCATTGCGGTGAATGCTTCCTTGCGTCGCAACTCGAAGGAATGACCGTCTCCGGAATACTTCAATTCCACGGCACTTGATTTTTCGAACTTGTCGAAGAGTACTAAAAGCGTCTTTTCATCCATCGTAGTTTCTCCTGTTTTGGTCATACTTTTATATCGTGTCGAGTCTCTCGACATCTGCTTCATAATCAACACCGGCTACGTCAAAACCGTTTGCCGAAAGAAAGTCATGGTGATAACCCACAAGGTCTCCTAGTTCGGGAAGGTTTTCCTCGGTTACCCTGTCCAGTCTCTCGCATACCTCTTTCTGCACGTCAGCTTCCATTTCCCAGTCGTCAATGCGGATAAATTTTTCCGCGTCGATGGGCACGGGAGCGCCGGTATAGAGTCGTTCCGCAAAAAGGCGTTCTATCTGCTCGATGCAGCCCTCGTGCGTGCCCTTTTGTTTCATTACCCTGAACAGAATCGAAAGGTACAGGGGGATTATCGGGATAACCGCGCTTGAGCGGGTGACGAGTCCTTTATTGACGGACACATAAGCTGAGCCCCCGAGGGTTTCCTTCATTACGCTGTTCAGCTTGTGCGCGGTTTCGGCAAGGTGCTGTTTGGCTCCGCCGATAGTGCCGTTGCGGTATATGGAATGGGATATCGCGGGCCCGATGTATGAATAGGCGACGGTCGTGCAGCCTTTCGAAAGCACGTCGGCCTTGGTCAGCTGATTTATCCAGCGTTCCCAATCCTCGCCGCCCATAACCTTTATTGTTTCCAGGGCTTCCTGGTCATTCGCGGGTTCGGCATGCATCATGCTCAGCTTGCCGGTCAGGGGATCGACGGTCTGGCCGGAATAGCGCTCGCCGAAGGGCTTGAGCACTGACCGGTAGAGCACGCCGGTATCGGGATCGGTGCGCACAGGGCTTGCGAGGCTGTATACTACGAGATCGAATTTAATGTTCATTTTTTTGGCGGCTTCGATTACCTGGGTGCGGACCGCGTCGGAAAAGGCGTCCCCGTTGATGGTAAATGACGGCAGTTTTGCCTTGGTCGACGCGCGGTCAAAGGCCATATTGTTGTACCAGCCGGGCGTTCCGCCCTTTGTGGGGGTTCCTTCCTTCTCGAAGGAAACGCCGATTGTCGAGGCGCCGTAGCCGAAGGCGGCTGTTATGCGGCTGGCAAGACCGAATCCGGTCGAGCATCCGAGAACAAGGGCAGCATGGATCTTCTCGGTGTGGAGTTTGCGCGTGGAGGTTTTTTCGCGGATATATTCAATCTGGTTTTCGACTTCTTTGGCACAGCCCTGGGGATGAGCATTGAGACACATGTTGCTTCGTATCATTGGTGTAATAATCATTTTAGTTTAGAGATCTCCCTTATTTCCTACTAGACACAGCCATTCGGCTTCAGTTGCAAGTTCTTCGCCGACATACGCTTTGCCGGATTGTTTTATCATTTTTCCGGAAACCCGGAGGTTTTCGATTACGAGACGCACTTCCTCTCCCGGCCGTATCTGGCGGCGGAATTTTACCTTGTCCACAGAGGCGAGGAAAAAGAGCGAGTCTTCGCCCATAATGCCCCGTTTCGCCAGTCCCGCTCCGCCGGCCTGAGCCATGGTTTCGATGAGAATCACGCCGGGAACGACCGGATATTCCGGGAAATGCCCTTTAAAGAAAAATTCGGTTTCGGCGAATACGTGACGTGCAATAATCTGCTTTTCGTCGGTGACGTCGATGGTGTCGATAAACAGGAAGGGATCCCGGTGCGGCAGGAGTTTTTCCATTTCCTTCCGTCCGTCGGCCCTTGCCTTTGCGTTGCTCAAATCAATCATTTCTTGTATTTCCTCATTATGACGACGCCGTTGTGGCCGCCGAATCCGAGCGAGCCGGAAGCGGTGCAGTCGATATCGCCTGCGACGCCGACGTTCGCGACGTAGTCGAGATCGCAGCCGTGCTCAAGGTCGGGGTTATCAAGATTGATCGTCGGCGGATAGAATCCGTCGTTGATGGCCTTGATGCAGATTATCGCCTCGATGGCGCCCGCCGCCCCCACGCAGTGGCCGGTCATGCTCTTGGTGCTCGATACCTTCATCTTGTACGCGTGGTCCCCGAAGGCTTTCTTGACCATCAACGTCTCCGCCGGATCGTTTACCGGGGTCGAGGTGCCGTGCGCGTTGTAGTACTGAACCTGCTCGGGCGTTACTCCCGCATCCTCGAGAGCCCTGGTGATCGCGAGGGCTCCGCCGGAACCGTCGGGATTGGGGCTGGTGATATGGTAGGCGTCGCTCGAGCCGCCGTAGCCGGCAAACTCCGCGTAAATTTTCGCGCCGCGTGCAAGGGCGTGTTCCAGTTCCTCAAGGATGAGGATTCCGGCGCCTTCTCCCATGATAAAGCCTTCGCGGTCCCGGTCAAAGGGACGGCTTGCCTTGGTGGGGTTGTCGTTGTAGGAAGTGGCCAGGGTCTGAAGCACGTTGAAGGCGCCGATGCCGAATCCGGTGATCGAGGCTTCGGTACCGCCGGCGACGCAGACATCGAGTCTTCCCGAGCGTACCTGGTCGAGAGCCATACCGAGGGAATCGGTGCTGGAAGCGCAGGCGGTTGCCAGGGTCCAGGCAGGTCCGTTAATCCCGAACACCATGCTGATGTTTCCCGCGCCCTCGTTGGAGATGAGCATGGGGATGGAAAGCGGCGGAATGCGCTCGTTTCCGCTCTCGAAATATTTCTTCATGGAAGCTTCGATTACCTCGAAGCCCCCTATGCCGTTTCCGAGCATGATACCGGTCTTTTCCCTCCCGATTGTTTCCTTGGTATAGCCTGCGTCGGCTATAGCCTGGGCGGCCGCGACACAGGCAAACTGCGCGAAGCGCGCCATCTTGCGGGCGTCTTTCCGGTCAAGCCAGGGGGCCGTTTCAAAGTTCTTGACTTCCGCGGCGATCTTCACCGAAAAATCTGTCGTGTCAAAAAGGGTGATCGGAGCGAGGGCGCTTTTGCCCGCGCGGATCGCTGCCCATGTCTCGTCCACTGTATTTCCGCACGGGGTCACGGCCCCGAGTCCTGTTACCACTACTCGTCGTTTCATGCTCCCATTCCTCCATCAACTCCAATAACCTGCGCGGTGATATATTCAGACAAATCCGACGCCAGAAACACCGCGGTGTTCGCGACCTCGACTGCGGTTCCGGCCCGTTTCATCGGGATAGTTTCAAGCCATGCTTTCTTCGCCTCTTCCGGGATTACGTCGGTCATCTCCGTGAGGATAAAACCGGGAGCAATCGCGTTGACGCGCACTCCGCGTCCGGCCGTTTCCTTCGCGAGGCTCTTTGTGTACCCGATGAGTCCTGCCTTGCTGGCGGCATAGTTTACCTGTCCGCCCTGGCCATGCACGCCTACGATGCTCGAAAGGTTGATTATCGAGCCGGCCCGCTTTCGGATCATGTCGGAGGAAACGATCTGGGTAACGAGGAAAGTGCCGGTCAGATTGATTCGGAGGACCGATTCCCAGTCTTCAAGCTTCATCCGGAACGAAAGTCCGTCTTTCGTGATGCCGGCGTTGTTCACCAGAATATCGAAACCGCCTGAGGCCTTTACCGCTTCGGCGATAACCGGCTGCACTGAGGCAGGGTCACCGATATCGGCGATAAGCTCATGAAAGACGGTTCCTTTTTCTTCCGCGAATTTGGCAAGTTCTTTCGCGCCTTCCGACGGCTTGGTCGAGAGGCCCCAAACCACGGCGCCTTCTTCTATAAACCGGCGGGCGATTTCTTTTCCGATCCCGCGGCTCGAGCCCGTTATGAGGGCAGTTTTTCCTTTTAACAGCATAATGTCTCCTTGGAAACCAGTGTGTGATAATAGCTTGAAACGTTCATAGGTTACGGTTCATCGGTTACGATTTCGAATCTTGGAGTCAGGCTTCGGTATATGGCTTGCAGATCCCCGCAAGCTTTGAATCAGCCCAGAGGCCGCTCAACACCTTGCCCGGACCCGCTTCAATCAAGTCGGTTATCCCCGACGCCGCCATCAGATCCGCGATCGAGGCCTCTTCGTCAGTCCACCGGACGGACTTTGTAATATGGAGCACGGCGCACTTTTTTGCTTCCTCGCCGCTTGAAATCTGTTTTCCGGTCACGTTTGAGAAAACCGGTATTTTCGGGTCCGCAAAGGTAAAGCCCTCAATAAACGAAGAGAATTGTTCGCCTGCGAGCGCCATAAGGGGAGAATGGAAGGGACCGGCAACCTTCAGGCGCACTATCCGGCGGGCTCCTGCCGCCTTGAAAGCCTCTTCTGCGGCATCCAGGGCTTCGGAGGTGCCTGAAATTACCGTCTGGAGGGGACTGTTGTAATTGGCGGCAAAGAGACTCCCATTCAGGGCAATCGAGGCGATGACTGAATCGATCTGGGCAGGCGTGAGGCCCAGAACCGCGGCCATTCCGGCCCCGGTGATAGTCGCGCACACTTTCTGCATGATTCTGCCGCGTTCCAGGGTTATCCGTATTGCGTCTGCTTCAGAAATGACGCCGGAAACCGCCAGGGCAGGATACTCGCCAAGGCTGAAACCCGCGCAGGCGGAAGGGGTTATGCCGCGGGAGGCAAGAGAACGCACTGCGGCAAGGGACGCAACTGTTATGGCAATCTGGCTGACATCGGTTTGTTTGAGGATTTCGGCATCAGAATTGAGAAGATCCTTTATATCGCTTCCGATAATCCCGCTCGCTGTCTCGAAGAGTGCGCGGATCCCGGAGGAACCATCGGCATCAGATGTGAATAAATCCATTCCCATGCCGGAAAACTGCGCTCCCTGTCCGGGAAATATAAAAACAGACACTTTGGTGACCTCCAATTTTGAGTCTACATGCATTTTTACTTTTTTTCATGACAAAAGTCAATACTATGTCGAAATGGAAATCCCGCGAATAGCCAGAGTAACAGCCGCCTTGCATTCCTCGTTTTCGGTCCGTCCAAGAATGGCAATCCGGAAAATGGCGGATTCTATAAGACCATAAAAGAGTTCGTTTGCATCCTTGACGTTGACATCCGTAAAATGACCCGAGTTTTTCCCGGAAATGATGATCTGGGACAGGAGGTGGCGCAGGCGGATTGTGCGTCTTTTCACGCGTGAATCGGGTTCTTTGCCCATTTTTTGCGCTTGCAGCAGATAGGTAAGCACCACGTTGAAAAGGCGCTGATTTTCCGTGCAGCGGTCAATGATCGCATGAAGCACGGTCTCGAGGCAGTCAGCATAGGAAACGGTCTTGTCTTTCATCATCGCACGAAGGGTGACTTCCATACTGTCAGTGAGCTGCTTGATCGACCATACGAAAATCTCGCGTTTGTTCTTGAAATACAGGTAAAGGGTTGTCCGCGTGATACCGCAGCGGTCGGCAATCTTTTGAAAGGTTGCGTCCTCATATCCTTCTTCCGTAAAGATATCGAGGGCTTTTTCGAGAATTTCATAGCGGCGTTTTTCATGCTCGACAACTATTGCCATGGATTATCACTCCTTCTCAAACATATAGAAACAGGTATCGAGATTGCCGCTTTTCAGGGCTTTCTTCTTCGTTGCCCTTTTGCCGAAGGACTGCTCGAATGCGGTATGACTGGTGATAAAACCGAGGTCCCAGTCGGTAAAATTCTCGGTGAGCGCGTGCATGGAGCGGTACAGGGCCGCAGCGCTGTCGCTGTCGCCGAGCCTCTCTCCATAAGGCGGATTGGAGAGGAGAAGGCCTGTGTCATAGGGAGCGGCCAAATCCTCGAAAGATGCCTGGACAAAGTCCGGGCGGGGTATGCGCTCCGCGTTTCCAACGGACTGCAAGGCACGGCCGGCGATAGAGCAGGCGCGCTCGGCGTTTCCGCGGGCGGAAAGCAGAATATTTTCGTCAATATCGCTGCCCGTTACCCGGACGAGACAGTCAGTCCGGATAGCGAGGGCCGCCTTTTTGCGCTCATCATCCATAATACCGCGCGCATCGTCCCCCGAAAAAATAGAAAGATCCTCGAGGGCAAAAGTCCGACCAAGACCGGGGGCAATATTGTGCGCGTACAAAATTGCCTCTATCGGGATGGTGCCCGAGCCGCAAAAAGCGTCGTGAAGCGGGGTTTTGCGCCTCCAGCTCATCATCTGGATCAAAATTGCGGCAAGAGTTTCGCGGATCGGTGCCTCGCCTCCTGCGGTGCGGTAGCCTCTCCGGTGCAGGGGCATGCCGGACAGGTCAAGCAGAATGGAAACGACATTGTCGTCCACATAGACCCGGACGGTCACCTCGGTGCCCGTTTCGGGCAGGAGGCTCATGTGCCAGGCCTTTCCGAGGCATTCGTATATTGCTTTATGGGTAATAGACTGGATGGAGTGTTCGGAAGCGAGCTTGCTCGCGTGGGTGCGGACTTTGTCGACCACTACACGCACGTCTTTTTTGAAATAATCCTGCCACTGAACTGCCTTGACGCCTTCAAAAAGGGCATCAAATTCGAAAGCGGGAAAACAGGCAAGACGGAGATACACCCGGTCTGCCGTTCTGAGGCACAGGTTTGCCCGGTACATGGCGGCAAGATCGCCGCAGTCGGGAGGGGGCGAAAAAATCACGCGTCCGGGCGCATTCCCTTGCGGAACAAAACCGAGCTGCTTCAATTCATTGGCAAGAACCTTTTCGGCTCCAATCGCACAGGGGGCTATCAGCGTAATCATATTAGCCCAGTATAACACTTTTACAGAAAATGTAAAGTTGAGGGGGAGGGACAGCCCCTTCCCCCGAAAACTGATTTTATCGTTTAACCTCAACCCGGTGAGGCTGATTCCAGTCCGGAATCCGCACAAAGAGCCTGCCGGTCCCTGATTCCCAGACGCACACAGTACTCGTAGAAAGCTCGGTTCCTTCGATGATTTTCATCGCTCGGCCGTCAAGAACGACCCCGGCCGGCCGCGTTTTCAACTCGAGCTGGATGGAAAACCAGGGAGACCGCGGACGGCAGGAGGACGAGGCATGGACGCTTTCACTCGTAACGGTTACGCCCGCTTGAGTGGGGGAACAGGTGAACTTTGTTTCCAAATAGCCGCCATCCTTGTACGCAAGGGTGGCACCGTCATCCTGGTAGAGTATGTATTCTCCGGCCGCACCGGGCCAAATCCGCAGAGTAAGGGGATTTTCCTTTTTCTCACCTACCCACTGCTCAAGCTGCCTCAGGGGAACGATGGCCCCGTCGCGGGCATAGAGCGGAATTTTTTCAAGCGGGGTTTCCACCGTATAGGATTTCCCGCCCTCAAATGCCTCGCCCGAATCCCAGTCATACCATGTGGTTCCCGAAGGAAAGAACACGTCCCGCGAAACGGCTCCCTGCGTGACCGCGGGAGAAGCCAGAATACTGTCACCGATAAGGAATTCATCCTCGACGGTATAGGACTCCCCGTCCATGGGATAGTGATAAAACAGGGGGCGAACGAGAGGATCACCCGAAACGCTCGCGTCCCGCGCGAGGCCATAGTAATAGGGAAGAAGCCGGTAGCGCAGCTCGATCGCGGAGCGGGAAATATTCTCGATGTCAGTTCCGAAAGCCCAGGGCTCATGAGGGGTTGCCCCTTTCTCCGTGTGGTTGCGGTAAAAGGGAAGAA
>JAYVSC010000005.1:0-8363 GCA_043775705.1 Spirochaetales bacterium
GAAAAGCGCCTCCGGCCGCGTGGTCGTCGCCATCAACAAGATTGACCTCCCCAAGGTCCAGATCGGCATGGTGAAGCTTTTCCTCTCGCAGCATCTGCCCGACGTGCCCTCCGAGCGTATCTTCGAGATTTCCGCGGCGAAGGACAGGAACATCGATCCCCTGCTTATAAAGCTTTTCGAGATGGCTCCCGTCGGCGACGCCCTCTACCCCGAAGAATATTACACCGATCAGGACGTCGATTTCCGCATTTCGGAGATTATCCGCGAAAAGGCCATGCTCAATACCCGCGAGGAAATTCCCCATGCCCTCTATGTCGACATCGCCGACATGGAGATGCGGAAAAACGGGAAAGAGATGTGGGTGCGCGCCTTTTTGGTCGTGGAACGCGAAAGCCAGAAATCGATGGTGATAGGCAAGGGCGCCTCGATGATCAAAAAGATTCGGCTGGAAGCGGTCAGGGATTTGAACAAGATATTCGATTACCGCATCAATCTTGACCTACAGGTCAAAGTGAACAAAAATTGGAGGCAGAAAGATCCGGTTCTCGGAAGATTGATGAAGTAACGGTTATACGGCAGTTACTTAAAAAAAATATTTGACGGCAAGGTTTTTTTCTCATAGAATTAGGGAATGAGGTCTGGTCTCTCCGGACTCCAGGAATATATTGCTTTAAGCCAATAACTAGTATTATTCTAAGGAGAACAACATGACTCAAACCGTGAATCAAAATTGGGAGCATCAGGCTTGGTTTGCCAGTACTTCCAGCAGTCAAACCATGAAAACCTGGGCACGCCTTATTGACGCAAAGGAAGATTTCCCCCCGGCTTTTGCCTCTGATCCCGTTTTTATCGCCGCATCTTATCGCATATACCTGCCCCTTGATGAGCGGGAGTCCGTCAATCGTCCGGAAGGCGCCATCTGTCTTTCCCCGCAGGGCGTTGACGTTTTCTCGATCGAGGACGGCAAAAAAGAGCACCTTCATTTCAATTTCACCGATATTATGTGGATTGAGGAAGGCGGCGTACTCCTTCATGGATGGATCGCGTTCCGAGACCCCGATAAATCATATTTGACCTTTTTCAATACCGCCAACCGCGCGATTTTTATGCCGCTGATGTGGTCTCTCCGGTGCCGGAGTTTCAGCATGGAAATGCCCAAAGAGCTCGAACTTTCAAAGACTCCACAGGCTGTCCTGGATCTTGAAGGCAAGGATTTTACCTTGATGAGTATCTGCCGCAATGTGCTTGTTTCGGATATGAACATCAGTGAAGTGTATTATCAGGATCCCCTGGACGACCGCGGACCCTTTGCGGTGCTTATCACCAAAAAAGAGCTTATTTTCTGCAGACATGTAATGTCCAGCGAAATGCTCGGCCGTCTCGATGGACGCAGCTGTCTCCACATCCCGCTTCCTTCCAAAGACTCCTTCACCCTCGTCAAACGCGAAAGGCGGGATGTATTGTACATGCCCCTCATGCCGGAAGGAACCGGCGGATCATTCTCGTTTCCGAAAACCGGCACCAGGTTTGAGAAATTTATAAAGTCTCTCCGGGACTGCATCACTATCAACGGCTGATTTCTTTTTTTAACTTTCGGCCCCGCTTGTCGTTTTAATGCGCCAGCCGGGGCCTTTTTTTTATTTAAGAAAATAACACGGTATCGTTTGCGCCGCTGTCTCCGTACAACGAGTTCTGCTCGTTTTCCTGATTATAATTTTTCTTGTGTTCTTTGGGCGGTTGTTTTTCCGGTTTTCCCGGTGTTACCCTCCAAAAATGGAAATATGGCTGTCCATGGGTATGTTCCGAGGGGAGAACGACACAGGAAGAGAGGGAAAGAGAAACTCCCGCAATTGTAAGCACGAAAATCATGGCTCCGAGATTTTTAATTGATGTTTTGATTAAATTCCACCTTGACCCTAAGATACTCATATCCGGGATCATCGGGATAAAAAATAAAAAAACCCGGCGGCTATCGTTTCTCGACTGTACCGTCCGGGTGTGCGACGTAGACGGTCGGAATGTTTTTTGTGAAGAAGCCGTTTTCAACAACGCCGACTATTGCATTTATCTTTTCCTCAAGCGCTCTTGCGTTCACGGATGCGGTAAAGACGCAGTCTACAATCAGGTTGCCGTTATCGGTTATGACCGGTCCCGCTTTCCTGATGCCCTGCCTGAGGCTGACTTTTGCGCCGAGCGCTTCAAGGGCTGCCATGACGCTTACCCGCGCCTCTCCTATTATTTCAACGGGCAGGGGAAATGCGCTGCCGAGTCCCGTGACGATCTTTGAGTCGTCAGCGATGATGACAAAGTGCGCTGTGTTGTAAGCGACGATTTTTTCCAGGAGGAGGGCCGCGCCTCCGCCTTTTATCAAATGTTTTTCCGGGGAAATTTCGTCCGCCCCGTCTATGGCAAGATCGAGCTTTCCGCCGATCTCGCGCGCATTCATCGAAAACACGGGAATGCCGAGCTCTTCGCAGGCGATGGTCGTCTGGAAACTGGTCGCGACCGCACGTATGAGTCGGAGTTTGCCTTCGGCGATAAGCTCCGCAAGACGCCCTACTGCCGGCATTGCCGTCGACCCGGTACCGAGGCCTATTTTCATGTCGGAGTGTATGAGACCCGAGGCGACGAGATCGTCAACGGCAAATCGGGCGACGATCTTTTTCTGTTCATTTTGCGAAACCGCGCTATTCGGCATAGTCAACTCCTGTAAACAACTTGAACTGCAGATAGGCTTGATACTGGAGCATGGTGTATCCGTTGCATGTCCTGCACCCGGCTTTCTGTGCGCGCTTGAGCATCCTCGTTTTCTCGGGATGGTAGATTACGTCGTACACCGCTTCGTTTCCGTTGAACGCATAAAAATCAATCGGGTCATCGTCGACATTCGGGGACATCCCGACGCTGGTTGTCTGAATGATGACATCGGAATAGCTTTCGAGGAGGATGCGGTTTCCGGCGTCAAGGGTTGCCCACTTAAAGTTGTACTGCTGGGCAAGCTCGCGGGCCTTGTCCGTGGTGCGGTTGAATATGCACGCCTTTCCGCCCAGCTGCTTCACCACATGGGCTATCGCTTTCGCGGCGCCTCCGGCGCCTATGATGGCAACCCGGAGCCGGTGCAGATCCTTCCGGCCGAGGAATTCGATCAGGGCGCGGGAAAAACCCGGCGCATCGCTGTTATACCCGTTCCATACATCGCCTGTCTTTAAAATCGTGTTGCATGCGCCGATTTCTCCTGCCTGCGCGGAAATCTGGTCCAGATTGGGGAGCACTGTTTCCTTGAACGGGATGGTTATTGACAGTCCGGTAATGCCCACTTCCGAAGCGAACTCGAGTGCTTCCTCGATATTTTCCGCCTTGAGGGGGACATATACCGCATCGATGCCCTGCTTTATATATCCTTTGTTGTGGATAAGGGGACTCGACGTTGCCGCGAGGGGATTTCCGGTAATGCCGAATATCCGGGTTTTATCGGTGATTGTCCTGAAATTATAAATCTCGTTCAACGTGACCGGATCGAGCTGACCGAGGGTGTTCTGCGAATTCCTGATGTTCTCCTCGCTGGTGACATAGGTAATGACCGAGCCGAGTATCGGCGCGAGTATCCGTGAAGGGATGCCGTATTGGCCCATCGCGATCAGGATGAATTCCTCTCCTGAACAGGTTTTTGCCTGATGAAAAAGACTGGTGACGTCGGCGAGATTATGGGGCGTTACGGCTACTTTGGCGATTTCATCCTTGGTCCTGCGGAGGCGCTGAACCCGGGCGCGGATATCGAGCTCGGTACCGGTCATGTTGTGGATGCTCCGGATTATGCGCGTCCCGAAGGCGCGGGCCGCTTCCTCTATGCTGGGAACCTGCAGGTCCTCTTCCAGGTCGATATAGGCGAAATTTTTTTTGTGATTCGTTTCGGCAAACGCAAGACCCCGGGCGAGAAGGGCAATGCGCGATCCTTCCCCTTCCAGGTATTGGCCCCCGTCGGACTTTCTTCTGATGGTCAGTACGCAGGGTATCTTGGCCTGTTCGGGAAAATGCCTGAAATTGAGCCGGTCCTCCGGCGACAGGCAGTCAACCCGAAGCTCGGCAATATCAATCCAGGACCGATATAAGTCGACCAGATTCAGGTTTTCCTTGATGGTGGAAGCGGTCAATACCAGGCAGATTTTTGTTTTCATTCTTATGGGGTTACCGTATCCGGTGCGCGCACTTCCAGGGTGGCGACTTCCTTGTTCAGGATTGTCAATACCAGTACCGTGCCTTCAGGGAGGGCATAGGGTATGGTCAGGGATCCGCCCGGATGTTTCATGGAGATCATTTCATACCGGTCTCCTTTGGTAGTCACCGCTTCCAGTTTTATCTGGAACGGGTACGGATACACAGGGAGGGTTTCGGTGAAGATTCCGTATATTTTGCCGTCTGTCGGTTTTACGGGCATTGCCAGCACCGCCGACACACGGGAGTACGCGGTAACCAGGGAGTTTTCCGCGGGCATCTGGGAAACGACCGTTCCGGCCGTTTCCTTCCAGTCAGGATCGCGTGCGGTGAAGTCGAAAATGACCGGAGTCTTTCCTATTTTAGCAAGCGTCTCGGATATGGTCGCTCCGGTAATCGAGGGGACGTTTACCCGGTCGTTTTCAGGGCCCCGGCTGACGACGAGAGAAAGCTGTATCGGACCGGTAATCGCGGTGTCCGGCGCCGGGCTCTGCTCGAGAATGGTTCCGGCGGAGGAGGGGCTGAAGCGGAAAAGTGGCGGTTCCTGTATCGCGAGAAGGGGAACGGCCATCGAGGTAAACAGCGTCTGGAGATGGATTTTCACATCGTCTATGTTTTGTCCGACAAAATTTTCTATACGGTCGACGATGACTCCGCGGCTGACCACCAAATTGATGCGCCGTCCTGCCTTGACGATTGCGCCGGGCGAGGGACTCTGATCGAGAATGACGCCGCGGTCATCGGGATTGTTGGAATAGCGGAGCTGAATTTTCGGATAGAGCTCTTTTGCCTGAAGCTCGAGCATGGCGACCGCGAGATCCTTTCCTTCAATGTTCGGGACCATCACCTGTTCGCTGCCCTTCAGCGTGATGGAGAATATTACCAGGCAGCCCGCGATCGTCAGGGCCAGCACGGTAATGCCGCTGAGGATCAATATCCGCGAGTGTTCCCTGAGTTTGTCGGCGAGTGCGTTAAAATCTATGCGGATTTCTGGAATAGTGAATTTCATGTCAGCGTCCTTTCGAGAAAATTGTGTGAGCCGTTCAGGAATGATTTCCAGTCCAGCGGTTTTTTCGTTCTCCATTGCAGGCGTTCAAGAACCAGGAGGCCGTCCCCCGTTTGCACCAGAATGCCCGTCTTTTTGTCCACTCCGACCACTGTACCCGATTTCGCCTTTCTGTTCACCCCGCCCGTAAGGATATCCGGCGTTGCAGGTGCCGCGGAGGGAGCAGGGAGAACTTCCCCGGTATAGGGCTTGGCCTTGAGTATGAGAAGCACCTCATCCCCTGCATTGGTGAAAGCGCCTGGCCAGGGAGTAAAGGCGCGGATGCGGGCGTCTATGTCGGATGCGCTTGCAGCCCAGTCAATTTTTCCGTCATCCTTGCAGAGCATCGTGCAGTAGGTCGATTCCTCGCTGTTTTGGGTTTTGCCGGTCACCTCTCCCTTTTCAAAGAGGTCGAGCGCCTGGACGAGAAGAGGCGCGCCTTCCGCGGCCGCCCTTTCGAGCAGGCTTTCCGCGGTTTCGCTTCCGTCAAGCGGAAGTTTTTTCTGGATGATGATATCGCCTGCGTCCATTTCGATGGCCATTTTCTGTATGGTGATCCCGGTCTCGCTGTCGCGGGCAAGAATCGCCGCCGGTACCGGCGCGCAGCCTCTCCAGCGGGGCAGGAGGGATGGGTGGAGATTGACCGCGCCGAGCGGAAAGAGGGCGAGGGTTTTGGGGCCGAAAATTTTTCCATAGGCAAAGCAGGCCATGATATCGGGCTTAACCGACGCGATTGCCTGCCGTACCTCGTCATTGATTTTTTCGGGGGTGAGAATCAGGCAGTCAGCGGGAATTATTCCCTCTTCTTTCAACCTTTGCGCTTCGAGAGCCACCGGAGTGGAAACGGGTACGCGCGATCTTCCCGACGGGGCTGCCGGATTGGTGAGAACCGCTACAATCCGGTGTTTCCGGGCGACGGCTTCCAGGGACGGAACGGCGCATTCAGGGCTTCCTGCAAACAGAATATTCAGCATCGCTCGTCAGTCTTCCTCTTTCAGGTTTTTTTTAAGAAATTTCTGCTCTATTTTTTCTTTTTTGTCCGCCGAAATGCGGTCGATAAACAGAATTCCCTCCAGGTGATCATATTCATGCTGAATGATCCGCGCAAGGAGGCCGTCCGCTTCCAGCGTAAAGCGGCGTCCCTTTTCGTTTTTCGCCTGGATCGTTATCACGGAGGGCCGTACCACGTCCTCATAGGTTTTCGGAATGCTCAGGCATCCTTCTTCGTAGCTTTCAGTTTCCTGGGAAGTGGCGATAATCTGGGGATTGATAAAGGTACGCTCGATTCCGTCATCGGATTTGACGACAAAGAGGCGGAGCCCTTTTTCAACCTGCGGGGCTGCAAGGCCGATACCTTCGGCCTCCTCCATGGTTATGAACATATCACGCACGAGTGAGCGAATATCGTCATTTATCTCCTCGACGGGGATTGCTTTTTGTCTGAGGGTTTCGTTGCCCAATTGTATAACTTTCATATATATAAACTACTGTTTTAGCCTTTGATGGTCAATAAGAGCTCTTTTTGTCCCTTACTGCTTGACAAAAAAACCTAAAAAATCCATTTTTAGGTATGGAAACATCTATCTTCAACAATGATACTTCAATGCCTGTGGCGGTCAAGAAAGCGGTAGCGGAAGCTCTGCCTTTTTTTATCGGAATCGGCTCGGATTCTGCGCTTGCCTCTACTGCCATCCAGCTTGCTGATGCGTTCGGAGATCAGGGCTCCTTTGCCGCGACAATGACGGTAAAAAGCGCCGCGCGGGATGAATCCGAAAAAAAACTGGTGGTGAGCTTTCAAAAAAATCTGGAGCTTCTCGTGCAGAAAACCTGGGTGGAGAAAGCCGATGAAGCCATGAAGGAAGAGATGCTTCTACGCATCAATACCCTTTGCGGGAACCTTACCCGCTATGATTATCATACCTCCCTTTCCGAATTTCTTCCGGTGCTGCATGATGTGGTGTACCTGCTTTTCGGCAGCCTTGCCCGGAATGATTTTTTCCTTGAATATGCCGTCCGAATCGATCCCGATTTCGGTTTTTTCTGGTATTACATAAACAGTCTCCCCCCTCATAAGGAATGGTCCGAGGAAAAATGCCGCGCGGCGGTTCTTCTCGGTATTTTTTTCCTGGCGAACTTTTAGGTTTTGGCGATGAATATTGACACCGTTTGTACGAATTTAAGGGCAGCATCGGAACGCCTTGCGCTTTGCACGGCGGAGCAGAAAAACCGCGCCTTGAGCGGCGTCAGCGCCGCCATAGACGCGGACCGCGCCGCCATACTCGATGCGAATGCGCGCGACGTTGAAAAAGCCCGCTCTGGGGGGATGAAAGAACCCATTGTCGCCCGTCTTTTACTCACGGACAAAAGTCTTGACGAGATAATCGATGCCCTCCGCGTACTGATAGAACAGACCGACCCGATCGGGCAGGTTATCGACGGATGGAAGGTTCCGAACGGGCTCGAAATCCGCAAGGTGCGCGTTCCCCTCGGCGTTGCAGCGGTCATTTATGAATCCCGGCCCAATGTTACCGTCGATGCCTTTGCCCTCGCCTACAAGAGCGCGAACGCCGTGCTCCTGCGCGGCAGTTCCTCCGCCCTCGAATCGAACCGCGCTATTTTAAAGGCCATCCATGCGGGCCTCGCCTCATCCGGCGGCGAGACGGACGCGGTCGCCCTGTCCGAACCCGCAGAGGGAAAAGATTCGCACGCGGACGTTGACTGGATTCTGAATGCCGTGGGCAAAATCGATGTGGCCCTACCCCGCGGAGGATCGGCGTTTATCAAGCACGTCGTCGAAACCGCGCGTATTCCGGTAATCGAAACGGGGTCCGGCGTCTGCCATGAATATGTCGACTCTTTCGCGGACCTTCCCATGGCAGTCAGCATCGCGGTCAACTCGAAGATACAAAAACCCGCCGCCTGCAACTCCCTTGAATGCATTCTGGTGCACTCAAGCGTCGCCGCCGTCTTTTTGCCCCTGCTCCGCGCAGCCTTTGCGCCCTTCGAGGCGAAGACCGGACTAAAGGGCGGGGTGGAACTCCGCTGCGACGATCGCGCCTACGATATTCTTTCCGCCGCACCCGCTGCCGCAATCGTCCCATCTAGC
>JAYVSC010000006.1:0-12710 GCA_043775705.1 Spirochaetales bacterium
TCGTCAAAGCCGCCGACGCTACGACAAGGACCTACACTGTGACGGTAACACTCGTCGTGATGGCACCCATACTATCGGCGACGCCGGTACTCAGCGCCATCACCTGGACAACCGCGTCGGGTGCGGGAGCCGTCGCGAGTGATGGAGGGGCAACAATACCGGCCGGTTCGCGTGGCATCTGCTGGAACACCAGCGGCAGCCCGACGATCGCGGATAGCAAGCAGGCCGATGTCGGCGGAGGCGCCGGCAGTTTCACCTGTTCGCTGTCCGGACTTTTACCCGGAACGTATTATTATGTCAGAGCCTACGCTACCAACAGCGCAGGAACCGGATACGGCGGCTCGAACACTTTTACAACAACGCCTGCCACCCCACCGACCACGACGATAATCAGCAATATTAACGCGGTTACTGCCGTCTCCGGAGGAACTGCCGTCGCCGACAGCGGCGTGACGATCAGCGCGTGCGGCGTCTGCTGGAACACCGGCGGCAGCCCGACGATAGCAGCACCGGACAGCAAGACAGTTGATGGAAGCGGAGCGGGTACTTTCACGAGCAGCATGACCGGCCTCACTTACGCCACCACCTACCACGTTCGCGCCTATGCAACCAACCAAGGCGGCACGGTCTACGGTAATGAACAGACTCTGAAAACCGTGGGTTATCTAGCCTCCGACGGCGTCGGAATTGTATTCTACGATCAGGGTTCGATCATCGGCGGCTGGCGTTATCTGGAAGCCGCGCCAGAAGATCAGAGTCCCGGTATCGTTTGGTGGGGGACATGGACGCCTGGAACCAGCCAGGGAGTCTACGATGGGATCTCGACCTCAGCCACCGTTGGAACCGGGAAAAGCAATACCGCCGCGATAGGGACTAAACCAAGCCCTGGCAGCTACGCAGCAACATACTGTACCACCTATGCGGGAGGGGGCAATAGCGACTGGTTTCTGCCGAGCAAGGATGAACTCCACTTGATGTATGTCAACCTGAAAACACCAAGTATCAGTGCCTTCAACGACACTACCGCTTACTGGTCTTCAACAACATACACTTCTTTGAGTGCATACGGTAATGTCTATGCGGAATATTTCCAAAGCACCTCGTATCAAAGCGTTTTCCGAACGAATAGCGTTTACTGCGTTCGAGCCGCACGTAGGTATTGATCGCACTTGGGAATAGATAAAATAGCGGGACCTTGATTGTCGATAGCTCAGTCCCCGTCACAAAGGGCCGCCAACGATTAGCGATTGCAGAGGACGGCAGAGATGGGAGACGAAGAGGGGTACTATGGTTTTAACCAGCGTGAAGTCGAGCGTCGCGCGCGTGGTAATAACTGCCCTCTGCGGGGCGATGCTCTTAACGGCTTGCAAGAGTCCGCTGGTGGAATCGGTTAAGGCGATCAGGGATGATGCCGTTTCGCCAACTATGGCCGTAAACACCGATCAGGGCATCCTCGCGCAGGATGGGACGGTGGACTTCGGCAGCCGATCCTACCTCCTCGACACGGATAAGACCCTAACTATTTCCAACTCCGGCCATGGGGCCCTTGTTATCGACGCCTCGAAGGTCTTAATCATCATGCTCGGCAGCAGCTCAGTTATGGCATTCACCATCATAACGACTTCCTTGCCCGCCTCAATACCCGTTGGAGGGAGCGGAGCCGAAACCACCGGGGCCGATTTTCTAGGCTCGATGGACAATCTACGTATCTACAATAGGGCACTTTCTTCCGCAGAGGTAACGGCTCTCTATAACGAGTAAGGCGGATAGGGCGGGGTCTGACCCCGTCCCCAAGGGGAAGTCTCCTCAATCCAGGTTACCGATGCTCTCCAAATTATAAATTTTTTGCGCCCCTCTTCGCGGGAGGCGGGTTTTTCCCGACTCCTCCTTGCTTTTCTATGTCCGCAGGACTACGATGCCGGGTATTCTTTTTCGGCTTGACGCCTTCACTCCAACCCAGCCTCGAAGCCCGTAAGGTACCATCAGTTTCGCACCTTAGCGCGAAACTGCCTATGAAGGCCAGGCCTAGGACTGGCCACCGACTAACTCAGGGGCGGACAACCCGGAAACCGATATCGGGGCTCTGACCGAACGAAAGGGCAAAGTCGTTCCGGATAGCCACGGTGCAGCCATCCCCCTCGCAGGTCCAACTGCCGCCTCGCTGGACGCGGGTCGAAACCGAAGCGGCCCCCCGGTAATCTGTCTGCGCTCCCGTGGGATAACTTCCTTCCCAGTCCCAACACCACTCAGAGGCGTTCCCGCTCAAGTCATACAGCCCTAGCTCGTTGGCGGTTTTGCTACCTACTGGATTGCTTCCTATGGTAGTGGTTGCACCGGCTTGACCACTTCCAAACCCGTACACCGCATAGTCCTCAATCGCATTACTTCCCGTACTACCAGCAAAGGCTTTCAGATAGCCAGTCGTGTTGGTGCCTGTTCCGGTGGCTCCCATAGCCGCCCACATCCATTCCATTTCGGTGGGTAAACGATAGCCATTATTTGTCCACGTGGCAATGGCCGCATCCCAAGTGGTATTACTGCTTGTAGGGATAGCTGCATAGGTTAAGGTCGCAAAGTTCACCCCAGTCACCGTATATACCTGTGTCAGCCCTTCAGCCAGGCTCAGCTTGTTGCAGAACGCAATGGCGTGGTACCAGTTGGTCATCTGCACCGGGTCGGTGGTTCCACTGGAATAGGTAGAGTTACTTGGGTCTGTGGTCAACAACGCAGCAAACTGGGCCCGGGTTATCTCGTACTGACTCATGTGGAAAGCACTCACCGTGCTGGTATTGCTTGCGCTTGCATCGCGCTGGAAGGTTCCTGCGGGGACGTACTTAACAAGGCCAATGCTAATAGAAAAGTAATCATTGACAGTCCCACGTGTCACCCTTACCACATAGTTCTTTACCGTGGCACCGTCCTGCCCCGTCACTGCTATTGTGATCGTATTGGCTCCCACGCTCAAGGTCTGGGCTACGCCGTTGTTCGCACTTACAGTGGCATTCGTGTCGGCCTTGGTGCCAGTCACCGTTATGCTCGTAACGCCGTTGGCCACGCTCACATTGTACGCTGTCGTCCCCGCCGCAAAGGCCGGGCCCAGACTCCCGGTACTCACCACCAGGGCGCTCAGGTCAGCATTCGCCGCTCTGGTCACCGTTACCACGTAGTTCTTTACCGTAGTTCCGTCCTGCGCCGTTACTGCAATGGTTATCGGATTGGCTCCCACGTTTAGGGTTTGGGCAAGGCCGCTATTGGCGCTCAGCGTTGCGTTCGCGTCGGACGTGGTGCCCGTTATCGTGATGCTGGTAGTGGAGTTTGGAACACTTACTGTATACGCCATAGTCCCCGCCGTAAAGGCCGGACTCAAGCTCCCGGTGCTCACCGCAAGGGCGCTCAGATCCGCGTTTGACGCGCTTGCCCTCGTCACCGTTACCACGTAATTCTTGACCGTAGACCCATCCTGCGCCGTCACCGATATAGTGATCGGATTCACTCCCACGTTAAGGGTTTGGGCTAGGCCGCTATTGGCGCTCAGCATTGCGTTCACGTCGGATTTGGTGCCCGTTACCGTTATGCTCGTTACAGTGTTGACTACGCCCACACTGTACGCCGTCGTGCCCGCCGCAAAGGCCGGGCTCAAGGTGCCGGTGCTTACTGCCAAATTTGACAGGTCAGCATTCGCAACCCGTGTTACCGTTACCACATAGTTCTTTACTGTAGTTCCGTCCTGCGCTGTTACCCTTAAAATTATCGTATTGGTTCCCACATTCAAGCCTTGGGAAATCCAGTTATTGTTGCTTATCTCTGCGTTCAGGTCGGCTTTAATTCCCATCACAGCAATGTTCGCCACCGCGTTGGCTACGTTCACAGTATATAGAGTTATACCTGCCGCAAAGGCCGGGCTCAAAGTACCCGAGCTTACCGATAAGGCAGATAAGTCAGCGTTGGTACGCTTGTGTGTATCAGTTGTCGGATTATCACAACCAATAAATACTAGCGCTACTGAAAATACCAGTAACGAACCTACAATCTTTCTTCTTACTATATTTTCCAGGTATTTAAATAGTAAATTAAAGCTATTCAGAAATCGAATGTACTGCCTGAAAGAGCACCGCATGGTCGGTGCCGCGCACGTCGGCAGTAGTATGCGGGACTTGTTTTTCAGAACCATAGCATTTCTCCTTCTGCAGCTGCGGCGCGGGTGGGGTTGGTACCGCTTTGGGCAAGAGAGGCGTATTGTTCCGCGATTTTGGGATCGAGTTTTGTCACCTGATCGAGAAGGGCGACGACCTCGCTGTTCTTGCCGAGAGCCGAAGCGGCCTTGGCGAGATTTACGAGGAGCCGCGGATTGTCCGGAATGAGAGAAGAGGCTTGCTTGAAGTAGGAGTACGCCCCTTCGCCGTTATCCTTTAGAAGGGAGATATTGCCGAGATTCACCAGAGCCGAAGGATACAGGTCCCGGGCCGAGGCTTTCAGATCTTTTTCCGCCTCGGCATAAAACCCGTATTTTGCATAGAGCAAACCGCGGGAGTTCAGAAACTTCGCACCACCGGAAGCGGGAGCGGGACCGAGCAGGGCGATCCGGGCGTTGATCTCGGTTTTTACGATTTTGGCAAGTTCAATATCGAAAGCCGACTTTACCTTGCCTGGGGCGGGCGGCGTCGCGGTTGAACCGTCGGCCGGGAGACCGACAGGCGCAAACGTCAGCCAGGCTTCGTGGATGGGATAAAACGCAGCCTCCCCGTTCAAAACCGATTCCCGCCATTCGCCTGCGGCTTTTCGCCAAGCCTCGACAAAACCCGCGCTCCGCAGCGTCGTTTCGACCGGAACCCAGACCTTGCCGGCAGTGACGATGAAATCCCTCTCGTCGAGCGAGCGGACGCGGACATCTTCGAGCGTAAAGCCGGAGTCAAAAGCCATAAAAATATGACCCGGGACAGTGACAAAAGCGGTCTCGATACCGGCGGCTTCGAAAAAGGACGCGTATAAAACAGAAAGGTCGGCGCAGTCGCCGGCTTTGTATCCAAGCGTTTGCCGGGGAAATTTCAAGCTGTCGACTATTTCGGGATTGACAACTTCCTGCGCAAAGGGCCGGTTCGGACTGAGGACATAGCCGATTCCGTAGACCCGCAATCCTTCATGAAACGCAATTCCGGCCTGCAGGTTTTTGGAAACTTCTGCGTTTCGGGAATCCTTCGTCGCCGCGACAAAATTACCCGTTAAGTCCAGAACCCAGGGGTCCTTGCTGGAAACAAAGGCCGCCGCGTGCCGATCATCGGCCCAGGTGAGCGCATTGCGGTCGTACACGAGCACTGTCGCCGTC
Source organism: Spirochaetales bacterium (assembly GCA_043775705.1). Classification (GTDB taxonomy): domain Bacteria; phylum Spirochaetota; class Spirochaetia; order Treponematales; family Treponemataceae; genus Teretinema. Next base: position 5,324 of record JAYVSC010000006.1, read on the forward strand.
CTGCTTTGAGTCATATCAGCCCCATATTCGACAAGGACTTCGGCAGTTACTTTTGTCGCTTCGGTGACGCCGAGGATGGAGTCGTTAAACAGTCCGTACAAGGGAAGGGAAATTGATTTGCCGGCTTCAATTTTTGGAATGACGGCGCATTCCTTCGGGCCGTCCATATACTGCCTGATCAGAAAACTGACGCGCACATTGGCTGCCGCCTCTTTTCCGGTATTGACAATGGTCACGTTTCCTATTGGATTTGTATCGTAATAGGAACGGAATATGGGAAAAATATTTCCCAATTCAAGTGTTTTCAATTCCAGGATTTTCGGACGGGCATCTGTTTTGCGCGAAGCCGATACTACGGGCAAGATATAGGCGGCGCCGATACCGACACCGGCGCCGCTATAGAGGCCTACTTTGTATGAGGCAAAAGCGTCCAGGCGCGCAGCCCAAGATTGTACCAAAGTAAAGGCGACTCCCAAGCCGGCCTGAAGCGCCGCATAGGTGGAATTTTCACCGGTCGAAAGACTGCCGTAGCTTACGCCGGCATCAATAAAGCCGCGAAGGGAAAATCGGGAAGATACAGGTTTTGTGTATGAGACGCCGCATAAAACCGTGGTCTCGCCAAGCGACCCAGGAATATCAATGTTTGAGGAGGGAAGAAAGCCGCCGGTCGAATAGCCCGCCCCAAGTCGGAGCGCAAGGGGTATGGCGTTCGGAAGTGAATATTCCGCGCCGAAACTGCCACCCCAGGCGGAAGAAAAAAGCTCGTTCGGAGAAAAGTCACCCGCAGTAAGCGGTATAATGAAGGAAGGGGTGGTTGTCAAAGTCCACTTTGACGTATTCGTGTTTCCCGTTTGTGCGGATACAGTACTCAAAAAAGTTAAGGTACCGACAAGCACCAGGATAGCACGTTTCATAAGGCCTCCAGCAATAACTACATTAGTATACTATAGTATTGGAGTTATTCAAGACTTTTGGGAACATTTTTCCGGATAAACGCGATGCAATGTAAGGGCCCTCTGTGTACAGACCCGGCTCTTTCCTGTTTGCGTACGAGGGGGGGGCGAAAGAAACGTTTTCGCTCCTGTCGCGAAAACTTTCGAAGCCAGGGGGATACTTCCCCCGACTATATAGTTTATACCGAACATTTTTACCCACCAACATACGGATATTATGCCGTGAAGATAGAACAGGCACGAACTGGCTATCCAAAACCGCGTCTAAACGTAAGTTTTGTAAATTATCGGCGTTGCCGGCTACAAAACTACACTGGCAAATTCGAAAAAGCGAAAAAATGATTCAAGCAGCGCTCTGTTTTACACTTCCCGCCGCAAATTGACGTTTCCCGCACAAATGTCTTTTCCTGTCGGTAAATGTTGACAGAAACGGAAGTACGCCCTAGGATGCACCAATGCAGCGCATAAGCGACTTCATCATCGGGGCGGGAATCCTCCAGGGTTTCTTTCTCGCTTTTTATATATGGTTCTCGAAAAAACCCGCGTCCCTTCCAAACCGGATTCTGGCAGTCCTCATGGGCGTATTCGCCCTTAACCTGCTCCACTCGTTGATCCGTACCGCTCCGCGCCTTGGCATGCCCTCGGGGGGGATCATCGAGCCGTTCCAGCTCCTGCTGGGCCCGCTACTGTATCTCTATTTAAGCAAGCGGATGAGCGGAGGAAAACTGAAACCAGCCGACGGCCTCCACAGCCTGCCCTTCGCGTTCGTTCTCGTTCTTCTTTCCGTCAAGGCCGTCCCTTCGGCGGGATTGGTTTTCTGGATTCTTGTTTTTTTGCAGATCAGCGGGTATTTTTTCGTCTGCTTTCACCTCGTGCAAAAATACAACCACGCAGTCACCGCCTTCTATTCCGAAATCCGGACAAAAAACCTGCGCTGGATGAACGGTTTTATGGTCATCCTCCTGGTCATCTTCGCGGGCTACCTCTGCCTTTTTTTCATCCTGTTCCACAGCGGGGACAGACCCCATTTCGAGCGCCTCCTTTCCTTCATGCAGAGCATGGCGGTGTACGGGTTCGGCGCCTTTTCCCTGATTTTCGACAGTCCCCTTCCCGAAACCGCGCTCACGGAACCGGGGCCAAGCTATAAAAAATCGCAGATAGCCGCTGACAGTCTCGACGGACTCAAGGAAAAACTTTCATTGCTTATGGAAGAAAAAAAATTCCATCTCGACCCGGAACTGACCCTGCCCATGCTCGCCCTCAATACGGGCATACCCCGGAACACACTTTCGCAGTTGATCAACGAGGGTTTCGGCAAAAATTTTTACGATTTCGTCAATTCCTACCGCGTCGCGGAAGTAATCAGCCTGATGAACTCGGAAAAAAAGAATGATGACAAACTCCTGACCCTCGCCTTCGAGGCCGGCTTCAATTCCAAACCGGCCTTCAACGCGATATTCAGGAAAGCGACCGGACAGACGCCTTCCGAGTACCGGAAAACCGTACAATGAGGTCTCGCCCTATCCGCTGAGACGATTTCCCTCCCGTTTCCCGTTATCCTCGGGTAATAACGGAGGATCAAATGATTCATTTCAAGGACATCTCAAAAACCTATTTTGCGCCGGGCGAATTCACCGCGCTCGACCATGTCAGCTTTTCCGCGGGCCGGGCGGAATTCATCGCCATCGTCGGAAAATCGGGGAGCGGCAAATCGACCCTTATCAACCTCGTCACGGGCATCGACTACCCGACTTCGGGAGAAGTGCTCATCGGCGGAAAGGCCGTCAGCCGGATGAGAGAGAGGGAACTCTCCCTGTGGCGGGGCAAAAACATCGGGATCGTGTTCCAGTTTTTCCAGCTTCTCCCCACCTTGACCGTGGCAGAAAACGTCATGCTTCCCATGGATTTCTGCAACAGCTTTCCCGCGCCCGGCAGACGGAAGCGGGCCCTCATGTTACTTGAAAAAGTAGGCATCGCGGAGCAGGCGGACAAGCTGCCCTCGTCGCTCTCGGGCGGCCAGCAGCAGCGGGCGGCGATCGCCCGGGCCCTCGCCAACGATCCGCCGGTCATCGCCGCCGACGAGCCGACCGGAAACCTCGACACCCACACGTCGCGCGAAGTGCTCGAGCTTTTCGCCGAACTCCGGAGCGAGGGAAAGACCGTCATCATGGTGACCCACGAGCGGGACATTACGCCCTTTGCCACGAGGGAAATAACCCTGGTGGACGGGGCCATCCGTCTGGACCGCCTCATCGAGGCCCGTCCCTACCCGGTCGCCGCCGCCGAAGGCAGCGGGAGGGAAGAGTCCCATGCTTAAAACCCGCTACATAAAACTGTTCCGGGACATACGGAGAGAGAAGGGCAAATTCATCCTGATGGTAACTGCCATTTCCGTAAGCCTCATCGGGGTCAGCGCCGTTTTGAGCGCGTTCACGATCATGAGCCGGGAGATCGGAAAAAACTATGAGCTGACCCTGCCCGCTTCCGCCACGCTCGAAATGGGCTCAGTCGACGACGGACTGGCGGCAGAGGCGAAAAAAAGGCCCGGCATCGCGGCGGCGGAAGCCCGCTCGACGGTCGCCGCACGGGTCCGCTCCGGGGATGGCGTGTGGCAGCCCCTGCTGCTGTTCGTGATCGGAGACTTCGACAACATGACGCTCGCCCGCTTCGACAGAGAGACCGGCGACTGGCCGCCCCGGACGGGAACGATGCTTCTCGAGCGCATGGGGCTTGAGCTCTACGGCGTCGCGCCCGGGGCTACGGTCACCGTCAGGCTCCCGGAAGGCGGCGAGAGGGAAATCGTCGTATCGGGGACCGTGCACGACCCGAGCCTCGCTCCAGCCTGGCAGGGCGGGGTCGGCTACGGCTACATCACGCGGGAAACTCTCGCCGCCCTCGGGGGCAAAGCCATGCCCGACGAGCTGAAAATCACCGTCGCAGACGCAAAGATGACCCTCGCCTCGGTGACGGAGACGGCCCTGGCCCTCGCGGCCTGGCTCAAAGAGAAGGGAATCGCGGTCAGCGAAATACAGGTGCCCCCGCCCCTCCGGCACCCTCACCAGGCCCAGCTTTCCGCCCTGCTTGCCCTGCTTTTCATCTTCAGCCTGTGCGCCCTGGTCCTCGGAAGCATCCTGACGGCCTCGGTCATTTCGGCCTTGCTGACAAAGGAGACGCGCAACATCGGCGTCATGAAGGCGATCGGGGGCAGTAACGGCCAGATAGCGTCCCTGTACATACTGCTCGTGCTCGCCTTGAGCGCGATCGCCCTCGTGCCGGGGATAGCCGCGGGCAACTTCCTGGGAAAGGGGTTCGCTTCCCTTGCCGCCAAGCTGCTCAACATCACGCTGTACTCCACAGCCGTGCCCTGGTGGGCCTATGCCGTCCAGATGGCTGCGGGCCTGGCCGTGCCCGTCCTCGTTTCCTTCGTACCCATCGGCTCGGCGATGCGGAAAACGGTCAGGGAAGACCTCCAGGACAATGGAGTAAAAGGCACATCCTTCGCGCCAAAAAAGCCGGGAGCCCTTTCCGTGCTGATCGGCAGAATAGACCGGTCCTTCATCCTCGCCCTCAGAAACATTTTCAGAAAACGGGCACGCCTTGCGATGACGCTCGGCCTGCTTGCCGCGTCGGGAGGCATGTTCATGATGACGCTGAACGTAAAAAAATCCTGGGACGAAAATCTGAGCGAGTCGTTCAAGGCCCGGCGGTATGACTTCGAATTGAGGATGAGCAGGAGCGTCCCGATTGCGGAAACGGAAAGACTCCTCCGGGGGATACCCGGCGTGACCGGTGCGGAGGGATGGGGCCTCGTCTCCGCGTCGGCGACCCGGGAGGGAGGCATACCGGTCTCCCATGAGTATCCGGACGCGGGCCACGGGTCGCTGTCCCTCGTCGGAGTGCCGGACGGCTCAACCCTGGTGGACTTCCCCCTCGTCGCCGGCAGTTGGCTGCAAAGCGGGACTCTGGGCGGGGTCGTCCTCAATCCCCAGGGACTAGCCCTTCTCGGCATTCCAAAGGCAAAAGTCGGGGATGAGGTATCAATAACCGCGGGAGGAAAAGCGACGGTATGGAAAATTGCCGGCCTCGTCAACGAGGTGGGCATGGCCGCGGCCTACGTGAGAGAACAGGACTTCGAGCAGGCCCTCGCCTCTGTCGGCCTCGTCCGTTCATTCCGGATCGTGACGGGGGGAGCGACGGCAACCGGACGAGCTACCGCCATCAGGAACATCGAGAAAGCGCTCGGGGAGGCGGGGCTCGGCGTATCGTCGGTAATCGCCGACGGCGAATTCCGCAATGAGGTGGCCGATCATATTTTCCTCCTGATTCTGTCGCTCATGGCGATGGCGGTGCTGATGGCCGTTGTCGGACTGCTCGCCCTCGCTTCTTCGATAGGAGAGGGAATCATCGAGCGGAAAAGGGAATTCGGCGTGATGCGGGCCATCGGGGCGCCGCCCGTCACGATACTCCGCAACGTGACGGGCGAATCGGTCATGATAGCCCTCCTCAGTTTTGCCCTGGCCCTGGCAGCCTCCCTTCCGATCTCGCTGGCCGTCGGCAAACTACTGGGAAAAATGGCTTTCGGAATTCCGCTGTCCCTCCGCGTCTCATCGGGGGGAATGCTGATCTCTCTCTCCATTCTTGTCGCGGGTTCCATCGTCTCAAGCGCCGTTCCCGCGTGGAAGGCGATGGGGATGACCGTCCGCGACTCGCTGTCATACGAATAAACCAGGAGAATAACATGAACAAGAAACTGATTGTCGCGCTCACCGTTTTAGCCGTCCTCATAGTCTGCGCAGGGGCCTTGCATTTCATCGTCAATTACTCCGACGCGAACGGCGGTCTTGTCGATATGCTCAAGGCGATGCACTCAAAGTAAAAAAAACCGGGAAGCCGGACCCGCTGTCGGTCCGGCCTCTTTTATGGTATGGCTGATACCCAATGGCTGAAAGAATTTTCGAGCGGTGACATGATTGCCTGGCTCGGTTGGGCGTCAACACTTTTTCAGGCACAAGAGGGAAAGTGTTTCCCAAAGGCGTCTCCGCCGCGGAAATCCCGAGCCGGTGGATGGCCCGCCTTTGAGTCTTTTCCTGCCTTCGCGTTTTTTCCGGATCACAAGCTCGCCCGCAACGGGTTCGGATGGGAGGTGGGCCACTCTTTTCGCCGAACGCGATCTCGCCCTTGAAAAATTCGAAAGCGCACACTGGACTGGTTCCGAAAACCGAACGTCCTCCTGATTGACGAAGTCGAATATGAACCCTTAACCCCGGAACAGGCCCATGTGCTTTTTCAGCTGATTAATATCCGGTATGAATGCGGTTCAATAATCATGACCAGTAACAAGTCGTTTTCGAAATGGGCTGAACTGATGAGCGATGAGGCAGTGGCGACGGCTTTGCTCGACCGACTGCTGAACCACTCCCACACACTGAGCTTACAGGCCGATTCCTACAGAATGAAGGAACGCTTGAAAGTCGGAGCCGTTGGCTTCGAATAATATTTTTGACTAAACCCGGAAAAATCTCGCCGGACAAAAGCGGAAAAATCAAACCGGCGTTGACATTATTCGTGAATATCAAAGTGTAGAGCCGCTGGTTAACGGGTAATATTTAAAGGTCAAGCAGCGAACATTCCAGTCTGGCTGTGGCATTTAGTATTTGAATTCGCCGATGATGAAATTCTTCATTGGGGGTGCGGACAAATCAAACCGGCGTTGACACCGGGATGGATTGATGCAATTCTGTCTTCCATCCATACCCTCCTGATGGTAAGCGATCTTTCCGTACTCAGCATACACATTTCAGCACATTTATAATGTAAGTCGGATAAAAATCGAGGCTGAGGGCAATATGATCGGCGATAGTCAACGCGCGGAGCTGCGATGTCATCACGCGCGTCCGGAAGTCTTTGCAGCGGCGATCATTCCCCTATGCCCTTGATCACCCGATCAAAATCGCTTTCGTACGGGCGGTCTTGCACAATGCGGTATTTTTCGAATTCCGACTCGGCATGGGCTTTGGCGATTTCGGCGCTCACCTTTCCGGCAACCTGTAATATGTTGCGATCGGTCGCTTCGATAAAGCGGTTCAGCCTCTTTTCCCAGTCCTGCATGGTCATGGGGATTTTCCGTAAGGCCATATCCTCCGCCAGATCGAGATATGCGGAAACCAGACGCTGCAACTGAGCCATTTCCACTTCAGTCAAATAATTCTTGGCGACACTGACGTCGAACTTCTGGATTTTACCCTGTGGTGCGTCTTTCCAAGAGGTAAGTCCCATGTTGATTTTTTCTGCGCCTGCCCGGTCTACAATGAGCTCGGTTGCGGTATGTCCGTGAATAGCCCAATGGAGTTTGTTCTGTACGGCGGCAAAGAACCGTTTTGTAGACTCGGCGGTGATATCTGATGAGCGAGCCGTCGTTTTTTAGCCGTTCGTCG
>JAYVSC010000007.1:0-6225 GCA_043775705.1 Spirochaetales bacterium
CCGAGGTCGGCTGCCAGGGCGAGGTGGGCTCGGCCTGCGCGATGGCCGCCGGAGCCGCTGCCCAGCTCCTCGGCGCAAGCCCGAAGCAGATAGAGTATGCCGCCGAAATGGGCCTCGAACATCACCTTGGCCTTACCTGCGACCCTATTGCGGGCCTCGTGCAGATTCCCTGCATCGAGCGGAACGCCATGGCCGCGAGCCGCGCGATAGACTGCGCCATTTTCGCCCTGATGTCCGACGGCACCCATCGCGTGTCCTTCGACAAGGTAGTCAAGACGATGTACACGACCGGCAAGGACCTGATGAGCGGCTATCGGGAAACGTCTACCGGCGGTTTGGCCATCTGAGGCTCGCGAATGCAGGTCAGCCTTCCGCGATATATTTTTCCATCATCGTCTGGTTGCTTTTCAGGAATGCCATCGGATTGTTGATTTCATGGGCAACTCCCCCCCCCATTGAGAAATCCCCTCGGAAGAGGTAAACTGTCCCCAATGATTGCCGAATACCAAAGAATCCTGGATAAAAGCAAAGCCAGGCACAAAGAAATACAGAGGCAGATGAACCACCTGTCCAAGATGAACAAGAACGGTTTTGACCAGATAGTGGCCAAATACCATGACGCGGTGTTTGCGAATATCGACTGCACAAAATGCGGGAACTGCTGCCGTGCCCTTGGTCCGCGCTTCCGCGAAATGGACATCAAGCTGCTCTGCAAGGAAACCGGCGATATTCCGAAGGCTTTCAAGGCGCGATACCTGAAGGAAGACGAGGAAGGCATAGGCTATGTGCTGAAAGAACTGCCGTGTCCCTACCAAACCGATGACAATCTATGCTCGGTGTACGAGCATAGAACCCTGTCCTGCCAGGAATTTCCCCATACCCAGTCGCGCAGCATCCAGCGGCACCTGGTGCGTCTGGCCTGGAATTCCCTCATTTGTCCCGCCGCCTACCTGATCGCGGTGAAAATTATGGAAGAATATTAAGCTAAAAACGATAATTCGTACCGGAGGCAGGGACATATTATTCATTCCTGCCTGTTACATATTTGAAAACGTATGGAGGAAAGAATGAGCATTATCCAATTAACCCAGGCAAGAAAAAATTACATGCTGGGTAAAACCGTGGTCGAGGCCGTAAAAGGCGTAGACATCAGCATTGAAGCCGGTGACTTTATTTCCATTGCGGGCCCCTCGGGTTCGGGAAAATCGACCATATTGAACATGATAGGCCTCATCGACACCCCGACGGAGGGCGAGGTCTTTATCAACGGCAATCCCACGACCAAGCTCAAGGACAGGGTATTGACGGATCTCCGGCACGACTTTATCGGCTTTATCTTCCAGAGCTTCAACCTTATCCCTGTGCTGACCGTGCGCGAAAACATCGAATTCCCCCTTCTTTTGGGACGAAAGCCCCGAATCACGAAGGAAACGAAGGAATGGATCGATTATCTGATCCGGGAAGTGGGACTGGCCGACCATCTTGCGCACCGGCCGAACGAACTCTCCGGAGGCCAGCGCCAGCGCGTCGCCATCGCGCGCGCCCTCGTGACGAAGCCGAACGTGGTGCTCGCGGACGAACCGACCGCCAACCTTGACTCGGTCACCGGGGAGCAGATCCTTTCCCTGATGAAAAAAGTCAACCGCGACCTCAACACCACCTTTATTTTTTCCACCCATGACGAGAAAATCGTGGATATCGCGGACCATATCATTCGGCTTAAAGACGGTCTGGTGGTTCAGAACACCAGGAGGTCATAATCATGATCTGGGCCATAGCGATACGAAATCTCCTGCAGCATAAAACAAAGACGATGATCATCGGCTTTCTGGTAACGGTCGGCATAATGCTCACATTTGCCGGCAACGTGCTCATCGACTCGATGATCCGCAATATATCCGAAATATTCACCGAGTATTACACCGGCGACATCATCATCATGTCGAACGAGACGATGGGCGGCGGCGTATTCGGCGTCCAGAGCGACGAGGTTTTCGGGCCTCCCCTTATCCCGGTCCTGAAGGACTACGACAAGGTGATGGAGAAAGTGGGCAAGCTTTCCGGCATCAAGTCGGTCACCCGCCAGCTTTCGGGCTACGCCATTTATAACCTGAACGAAATAGGAATGGATTACAGCCTGTTTTTCGGCATCGAGCCGGAAAGCTATTATACGGCGATGAGCGGCATCCAGCTCGTCCAGGGGCGGCTATTAAAGCCCGGCGAAGAGGGCATGATCCTCGAGTATGACACCTGGAAGATGTTCAAGGAAAAGAAAAACCTTGATATCAAGATCGGCGACTCCATCCAGCTGAACAATTTCGGCACCGGCGGCTTCAAGATACGGGACGTACCTGTTGTCGGTATTTTCAAATTCCCGCGGGGCAACGACAGACTGTGGCCGATGAGCTTTATCGACGCCGCCTCGCTCCGCTATCTCTTGGGCAAGACCGGCGGAAAGACGGAGAAAGTCATCGTTTCCAAGGAAGCCACCTCTCTCCTGAACTCCGACATGGACAGCCTGTTCGCCGAAGACTCTACCGGTACGGTCGCCTCGAAGGCAGGCGCAGTGGACAGCTCCAACGTGTTTGACATTCTCGGCGACAAAAAGACCGTTTCCCCCGCAGCCCCGGTTCCCGCGTCCGAGGTCGGCTGGCACTTCATCATCCTGCGCACCGAAAAGGGCGTGGATACCGCGCCCATCATCGCGAAGCTGAACAAGGAATTCGAGGACGAAGGTCTGATGGCCAACGCCCAGAACTGGTGGGTTTCGGCCTCTCCCGACTCCATGATCTACTCGGGTCTCCAGATACTCTTCAACGTCGCGATTTTCATCCTTGCCTTCGTAGCAATCATCATTATCATGAACACGATGGTCGTGTCGGTAATGGAAAGGACGAGCGAGATCGGGACCATGCGCGCACTGGGCGCGCAGAAATCCTTCGTGACGAAAATGTTCATCGCCGAGACGGGCTTTATCACGCTCTCCTTCGGAGCCCTGGGACTTATCCTCGGCGCCCTGATCATATGGGTCATCAACGTCGTCGGCATCAACACCGACAACGATACCCTGCGCTACCTCGGCGGCGGCGGAATAATCCGGCCGACTATCACGCTCAGACCCGTCGTCATATCCCTGATCCTCATGGGCATCATCGCCCTGTTTTCCTGGATATATCCCGTCAAGATCGCCTTGAAGGTCAGCCCCCTCAAAGCCATTACATCCGATTAGGAGACCAACGTATGTTACTGATAAAAATAGCCCTGCGGAACCTGAGCAGGCAAAAAAGGCGGAGCATCCTTCTCGGAAGCGCCCTCGCTTTCGGAATGCTCATTCTGGTCGTGGTCAACGGCGTCACCGGCGGGCTTGTCTCAAGCATCCAGAAAAACTTCGCGGACCTCATCGCGGGCCACATTTATTTCATGCAGGCGGAGAAGGGCGACGACGGCAAGCTCCTTAACCTCATCAAGGACGACAAAGCCCTCCTGGAAGCGCTCAAGACGCTGAAGCTCGAATACACGTCGGCGACGAGACGCACCACAATAATGGGAACCGTCATCTATAACGGCGAGTCTATCAGCCGCCAGATGACCGGCGTGGACTGGAAGGAAGACAACAAGCTGGGAACCAGCCTGAAGTTTCTCGCCGGAGACGCCGGGAAAATGGACGGCAGCGACGGCATCATCATCTCGTCCCTGCTTGCGGAAAGTCTCGGCCTGATCCCGAAGAAAGCCCTGTCCTACAAGGAAAAGGCGCTGATGAAGCGGGACCTCCGCATGAAGTGGAAGGCTGAAGGCGAAAAGTTCGACCTCGCGAAGGCGCTGGACGCGGAAGTAAAAACCGAGGAAGCGGCGCGCAAAAAACTGCAGCTCGAAAAAGCCCCGCTCGCCATAGGGGAGGAAGTGCTCGTCCAGCTGAGCACGATCTACGGACAGCAGAACGTCGGCGCCTTCCGGGTGCGCGGCCTCTATGAAACCCAGATGGACCTTGCCGCCTACTGCGACAGGGAAGTGCTGAACGCCCTAGTGAGCATGCCCAAGGGAAGCTACAATCTCTTCGGTCTGTACCTGAAGGATTATTCCAACCTGGACGCTAAGACCCTCATGCTCCACAACGCGCTGAAGGACAAGTACGATCTGGTCCCGATGAGCAAGGTCACTGGAAAGAGCGCCGAGTCCATCGTCAGCGACATAGCCAAGGAAGATTTTAAGGGCTCCAAAACCCTGATCACCAATCTGAACAACGAGCTCGGCTCCATCATCACGGTTCTGAACGGCGTGCAGACGGGCAGCTTCGTGCTCTTCCTGATTATCCTCGCGGTCGTCATGGTCGGCCTCGTGAATACCTTCCGAATCGTCATATACGAGAGGACGAAGGAAATAGGCACGATGCGGGCGGTCGGCGCCCAGCGCAGCCAGATAAGGCTCCTCTTTCTCCTGGAAGCCCTCTTCCTCTCCCTCGTCGGAACCATACCGGGCGCCCTTCTGGGATTCGGCATACTGAACCTTTTGAAGATACCCGAATTTTCCGCATTCACCGAACTGTCCCTCTTTCTCGACGGCGGGCATGTTTCCTGGTCCATATCTCTGTGGCTTCTTGCCGGGTCGTTCCTTACGGTCATCGTGTTCACCCTGCTTGCGGCCCTCTTGCCCGCGAACAAGGCCGCAAAGATGGAACCGGCGCACGCGCTTCGCACGCAATTTTAATATAGGAGTCTTGAAATGAAAAAAATAATAGCCGTTTTGGCGGCCGCTCTTTTTTGCGCCGCAGTCCACTCGGAAACCCCGGACTGGAACAAGATACTTACCCGCATCGACGAGATGGGCGATTTCGACAACAGCGACTTTTCGGCCGAGATCACGATCGTCAGCCAGAAACCCGGCGAGGATGATACCAGCATGGTTGCCCGGTATTTCCGCCGGGACAGCGAGAAGAAATTTACCATCGTGCTTCTGAAGCCCGACGTGCAGAAGGGACAGGGTTATTTCAGCGCGGGCGACGACCTGTGGTTTTACGACCCCGAGAGCAGGAAGTTCGCCTATTCATCCCTGAAGGACAGCTTTCAGGATTCCGACGCGCAGAACTCCGACTTCAGCTCGAGCACCCTGGCCGCGGACTATACCGTCACCGAATCGGGCGAGGCCAAGCTCGGCGCGAGCGACGTGTGGGTAGTCACCCTTGCCGCGAAGGACCGGACCGTTCCCGTCGCCAAGCGGAAAATGTGGATACGCAAGGATAACCTTTTGGTCCTGAAGGAAGAGCACTATTCCCTTTCCGACCGCCTGATGCGGACCATCGCCTATCCGAAGTACCAGACCGTCAGCGGCAAGTTCGTGCCCGCGAGCATGCTCATCATCGACAATCTGAAGGTCGGCGAGAAAACGCAGCTCACCTTCGCGAGCCCCTCCGTAAGCAAGCTCCCGGACAATGTGTTTAACAAGGAATATCTGCAGCGCGTGAACAAATAAGGAAATGAAAATGAAGAAAATATTTCTTGCCTTGATGATGGCGTCGATGACTGCCGCCCCTTTCCTCGCGTTCGCCCAGAGCGGCGCAGCGGCGAACGCGGCCTCAGATGACCTGGATGCCCTTTTCGCGGATCCCTCATCCGCGGTTATCGCGGAAGCCGCCGTCGTGGACAATCCCGAAAGCGCGGTTTTCGGCGGAAACGCGTTCTCCTGGACGGGGGAGTTTTCGAGCGATATCGGCATCTCCGGCGGCTATAAAGAGCTCGCGCCCTCGATGGAAGAACTGAAAAATCCGACGGAGCGCCTGTCGGTCGGCATCGGCGCCAAGCTTTCATTCGATGCCCGCCCCGACAAGAATTACCGGGTGTTCGGAAAGTTCACCACGGACTATCCCTTCATGACCCGCTTTACCGCTTCCGATCCGCAGGGTGCGGAGGCGGCGTATTCGCTGAACAACATCAAGCTTTTCGAGCTTTTTTCGGACTTCAACTATAAGGAAAAAGTGTTCTTCCGTTTCGGTAAGCAGACCGCCGGCTGGGGCCTGAGCCGCTTTTACCAGATCGCGGACCCGCTTACCGTCGGCGTCAAGGATCCCTCCAATCCTTCTGCCGACCTTGAGGGCCCGATTGCCTTGAAGGTCGCCTTTCCCTTCGGCTTGAACAACCTTTATTTTTATTCCGCCGTCAAGGAATCCTACCTGCCCTCGAATGTCGGCAAGGCAAGCATCCGTGACGTCGGCGTCGGTATGAAAGGGGACTT
>JAYVSC010000008.1:0-3263 GCA_043775705.1 Spirochaetales bacterium
TTCCCCTGCCCGCGAACAAATACGTCGGGAACGCCGACTTTACCGTCGGCGCATACGGGCAGCGGAACTTGAGCCCCAAGGCGATCGCGGGTCTTTCCACCAGCGTCGGCAACTTCCAGATTTTCACCGATCAGGCTCTCAGCTGGGGTCTCGACTCGTATCGCCTCACCAAAGACGTGCTGCCCGGCCCGCCCGGATTCGCTATTTATGATGTCGAAAAACCGAAGGACGGCCTTTTTTACCGCGCCACCGCCGGAACGATGTACGTGAACAACGACTGGCACTTTACCTTTTACGGCGAATACATGTTTAGCTCCTCCGGTTCGTCCGACAGGAAATATCTTGAAAAATGGACAAACCGCCTGTATGCAGAAATGGCTCCCGCTTCCCTCTTGACTCCCGAGCTTTCCTTTTCCGATCTTTTCGGCTATCAGAGCCGGAACAACAGCGGTGTGAGCCTGTCCTGGTCCGAGCTTTTCGGAAACGACAAATTCGGCTTTTCGGCGCTCTGGCTCCAGAACTGGGTGGACTTTTCCGGCATGGCAAAGCCTACGGTCAGCTTCAAGCCCTTTGACCACGTGACGCTGGAAACGGGCGCGACGGTCGTATGGGGAGAAGACCGGAGCGAATGGGTTGTCAAGAACTCCGACGCGGTCACGCAGAGCCCGAAGCGTCTTTCGGGCTTCCTGAGCGTCAAGATCGGCGGCGGCAAGTTTTAATCCGGCAGAAGACGGGTGTAATTTTTCACCTGGATGGGTGTTTGATGTAACAAGAGAGGTTCCTATGCGCAAACTGACCGTTTTTATCTTGCTGATTCTCGTCATGTTCTTGTCAACTTCCTGCGACTTCGCCCTTTTTGTCGTCGGCGACAAGCCTCTCGGCTACACCCTTACCCAGGATTCGTATGAACCGGGCGACAACGGGTATGCGACGACAAACGAGATAGGATTCGGCAGCGCAAACCGGCAGCCTCATTCGATTTATGATGCTGCCGGTACCGCAAATGATATGGATTTTATCAAGTTGAACGCGACGTCCGGAAAATATTACAAGATTCAAACCTATTCCTCTCAAAGCGATACAGTCGATACCTTTTTGAGTCTGCGGTATTCCAACGGCAGTGAAGCTGCCTTTGATGACAACGGCGGCGGTGCCCTCCTGTCGCAGATAAACTGGTGGTTATGCCCGGCAACTGCTACATATTTTATCGTCGTCTCGGGCAGAAATACGGGGTACTATGACATCGATGTAGAGGAATTCAACGGGGCGTTCATCACCGCACCCTATACCCAGGATTTTGAATCTTCGCTTGTCGCTCCCTGGAACGGATGGGTGTCAGACAGCTTTTTGAAATATGCCGGTTCAGCCTCGATTAAAACCCCTGTAATTTCCGATAACCAAGCGACCAGTGCCCAATTACTGGTAGAGATTCCCTCTCCGGGAAAAACGCTCACTTTTTTCTGGCAGGTGAATTCGGAACCGGGTAATGATTGCTTTGCCTATTCCCTTGACGGAACCGAGATTCAGAAAATATCGGGGAATGTCAGCTGGACGCAAGTAACGAGCACCCTGCTTCCCGGAAGGCACGTGATCAAGTGGGAATATAAAAAGAACGGTTCGAAGACAGTTGGATACGACTGCGGCTGGCTGGACAATATAACGATTCAGTAAGTTTTACAAAGCAATCGTATAACAGGGTACAGACGAGGGGCATACTGGAAAAAAACAGTATGCCCTTTTTTATGTTACTGACCCTATGGAAAAAAACTCGTATTCCGCGCGCCGAATTCTGCAAGATATGGACCGGATATGTCATTTTCCTGAATCCCGGACAAGAGTTCAGACCGAGGCCGATTTTTCGTGCAACATATAAAAGAGTTTCGTAGTGTGTATTGCCACGGGCCTTCCAGATGACCATGTCAAAAGAAATAGTAAGCCTTACTCATTCTGTAAAAGTATAAAAAATTTATTTTAAATTCCGTTTGCCTTTTTGCTCTTCTTGAAGTTCTTCACCATCTTTCCGAAGTCCTTGTCTTTTTTATGCTTCTCGGCCTTCGTTGACGCGAAGAAATCCGTTTCCTTTTTTATCTTGATATAGTTGCCGTACACGGCTTTTTCGATCACTCCGTTATTTATGGCTTCGAGGACCGCGCATCCCGCTTCATGTATATGGGTGCAATCCGAGAACCTGCAGTTTTGCGCAATGCCGGTTATCAGCGCAAACGCGCTGTCCACAGCGGAGGGGTCGCCGGCAATTCCCACTTCCCGCATGCCCGGGTTGTCGATAAGGATTCCTCCGCTGTCGAGGACGACAATCTCCCGGTAACTGGTGACATGTTTTCCCTTATTGGTGACGGCGCTGATTTCGCCGGTTTTCATGATTTCTTTTTTTGAAAGAGCGTTTACCAGGGATGATTTCCCGACGCCCGAGGAACCAAGAAGACAGTAGGTTTTGCCTTTTTGTATTTCTCCCCGCAGCGCATCCATCCCGGCACGCGTTTCATTGCTCAGAAAAATAAGGGGCACGCCGGTTATCCGGTTTTTGATGCGCAGCCTGATTTTCTCAATTTCCGATTCTGGGCATAAATCTATTTTCGTGATGAGGATTATCGGCTTTATATTCGAGTCGCCGCAGATGGTCAGATATCGCTCGAGCCGGTTCAGATTGAAGTCCCTGTCCGCGGCCTGCATGATCAGGGCATAGTCGATATTGCACGCAATAATCTGCACTCCGGAGTGCTGCTCTATTGCCTGTCTTTTAATTACGGAAGAGCGGGGCAGCACGGAATGAATTACGGCGAAATGATTTTCACACAGCGAGAGCAATACCCAGTCTCCTACCGCGGGAAAGTCTTCGCGGTTCTCCGCGGAGAAACGCAGGTTTCCGGTAATCTCCGCTTCATATTCACCCTTTGCGGTGAACACAAAATACCGCTCTTTCTGTTCGCAGATAATCCGTCCGACTTCGAGGCCGTCGATATTCCTTTCAGAAACAGAGGTGGCAATAATTTCATTATATCCAATATCATTGAGTGTCATTTGTAATCCTTATCTGTTTTTACACCTTAAGGATACCGCGAAAACCCCTTGCCGAATAGTAGGATTCAGCGCCGTTATGATAGGTAAAAATATGAGCATAACGCCGATCGCAAAAAAGGGCACCGCCGAGTTTCCGTATGTCCGACGGCGTTTTTATCCAGCTGGACGTTTTTTTGTCGTATTCGCCGTTTTTCTGCAGTTCCCGGTATTGTTCCTCGGTAAGG
>JAYVSC010000009.1:0-15177 GCA_043775705.1 Spirochaetales bacterium
CAACCATACCGCGCATAAAAGAAGAACGATTGTCACAACTATCAGTATCATAAAGCCTCCCCTTTCTCAAGATTCTTTTTTCGTATATTCGAAAATCGCCCGTTCGACTGCATCTTTGGACAGATAGGTTATTGCGGATATTTCATCCAAGGACATGTGGTCAGCGAATAATCTGAAAGCGACATGCTCCATGCGTTCTCCGATTTCTATAATGTGCCTGTCATAGTCATAGAACCTGATGACTCTCTGCTTCCAGGGCTGTTCCTTAATTCCATGGATAAACTCAAACCGGTTGGCCTTCAATTCTTTCTCGAGCAGTTCAATTCCGTCATCTTCGAAATAAAGCTCGAAGTTGTTGCTTTCCTTCAGTATGGCCTTATTGCCTATAAGACTCGCGAAATGGTCTTTTGCATGCAGGGCAAAGCCCCCCTCGAAGGCCACGTTGGCCCCAAAGTCGGTTAAAACCTTTTGATGAAGGATGCCTTCGTATAACAAACGCGATTTTGCAATGTTTTCCACCACTATCAGGGAACAAATGAATTTCATGGATACTCCTCCTTACATTGAGAGCGCTAGTCATTTTGAAGAATGGCAATGAAATCCTTGATGGCTTTGGTTACCACCCCGGGAGCTTCCGCCGTCATGCCGTGACCCGCATCCGGCACCACGCGGATTCTTCCGCGGTTTGAGAGGCGGGCAAAGTCCGTCAGCATTCGGTGACGGTCAAGGACCAGAAGGTCCCGGACGGGACGGGGAATGGCCGGGGGGAAAATGAGTCCCCCGGCGGCGAGCACCAGAAGGGGGAGGTCGCCGATCGAATTGATGTGCTCCATTTCGCGGGAGCCGCTGTCAAAGGCTTCATTCGTTCGTGAGAAAAAAGACTTGAATTCTTCCAGTTCTTCCGAGGCGGGAAGGTCCTGCTTTGCCAGAATGGCGAGGGCCGATTTTCCCTGCAGGGGATGAGAGGGGTCGAGCAGAATAATTCCCGCCATATTTGAAGGGTATTTATGAGCAAAGGATATGGCCGTGAACCCCCCCAGCGAGGCGGTGACCAAAAGAAAGGGAGGTTTTTTCGGGGTGGACGAAAGCTCGCTGTGCAGCTCCGCGACGGCACGAGGCACATCGCTTGAAAGACCGCCGCTGCGCGAAAACAGAATTACCGGGGCGAACCTTCTCACTACATCGCTCAAACCGTGGCAGGGTTCATCAAGCACTACAGTTGGAAAAATTGACATCTCGCTTCCTCTTGCATAATATCTCAGCATACCATCGAAATCCCGAATTGGCACGGAAATTTGGTATTTACGCCCGAAATTAACCGGAGAAAGGGGCGCCGGGGATCCCGCAAAGCGGAGCCCCGGCGGGGGGAAAGACTTTTCCCCTCGTGCTTGACTTCGAAAGCGCTTTCGAAAGAGGATTATATGCAGATTTCTGACAAATGCGGAAATTTAATGGGCACTGTCGTTGATATTTCAGAGGCTCCGTACCGGGTGAGTGCCTTTTTGGGGCGGGGCAAGGCCGCGTATTCGTATCTGGTGACTGACGATGAGCGGGTCCCGGTATACAAAAAGTTTCATGACGAGAAGGTTGAGCACTACACCTTTTCAAACAAGGTGCTTTCCAAGGTGGATGCTTTTGCCCGTATACGCGCGGCCGGGGGACTGATGAGCGATCTCGTCTCATTCAGCGACGAGGGAGTGTACCTAGCGAAGGAATATATCGAGGGCCCTACCGCGGCGGCGCTCTGATGGCCATTGTTACCATCCGGGCCCTCGCCCGAAAACTTTCACTTTCGGAATCGACTGTTTCGAAGGCGCTCAACAACCGCTTCGACGTTTCATCCGATGTCAGGGAAAAGGCGTGCGCTCTTGCGCGGGAGCTCGGGTATGCGCCCAACGCGGCCGCGAGAAAACTGGCGCTCGGGGAAAACCATTCCATCGGGGTTTTTCTGCTGAACCGTTTTAACCGTCCGGCCGGTGAATATTTCGGTTTTAATTTTTTGGGCGGCCTGATGAAGGAAGCCCATGCGCGCGGTGCTGATCGGCCTTCACGGGGGCGGCTATGTGGCGCGGGAGAGAAGATCCGCCTTTGAGTCTTTTCGTGCTGATAAGGGGATAGCGGGATAGCGGGATAGCGGGATCTGCGGGAATATCGGAAACCGCGCTGACGGTCGAGGCCGGATATAAGGCAGCCCTCGAAATGCCCAAGGTGCCGCTTTCTGCCGGGACGCGGCCCACGGCCCTGGTGTGCGCGACCGACCTGCACGCTTTCGGGGCTCTGAAGGCCGCCCGGGAGCTGGGACTTCGGGTGCCCCTGGATGTCGCCGTAACCGGCTTTGACAATCTGGAGGCGTCCGCCCTGTCGTCGCCGTCGCTTACGACGGTAAAACAGGATTGCGACCTGATCGGGCGCGAAGCGATAGCCGCCCTGCTTGCGGAAAAGCCGGGCGCTGAGCCTGTGCTGGTTCCTTCTTCACTGATTCTCCGCGAAAGCCCGTAATGTAGTAAGGAGTATTGATATGGACAGGATATCTCTGCTGTTCGGGGATATCTAGAGGCTTGCCTCATGGTCCCGGCGCGCTTATTTCCGTTCCTTCCGCGGGGGCCGTGGTGAGCGTGGAAGGACCCTTCGGTCCCCAGGTATTATTTTCCCAGATGTTTCCCGGCTGAGAAGGATCGAAGCAGACTGCGCTTCCGCCGGCCCCGGTTGTCCGGCCGAA
Organism: Spirochaetales bacterium; assembly: GCA_043775705.1. Taxonomy (GTDB): domain Bacteria; phylum Spirochaetota; class Spirochaetia; order Treponematales; family Treponemataceae; genus Teretinema. The sequence continues at coordinate 2,720 of JAYVSC010000009.1, forward strand.
TACGTTTCCCCTGATGACCATGTTCTTTGCATACGCTCCGGTTTTTCCCGGGCAGGCTCCGCAGTAGAGCGCAAAGTAGCCGTCGCTTTCGAAATAATTATCCTCAACATGGATGTTGTCCAGGTCCGGGAAACCCGGAGGGAAAGGTGAACCGCGGTCATAGTTTTCGTTATAGATCGCGAGAGAGGCGGACGTCATCAGGCTGCTGTCGCCGTTAATATGGATTTCATTGGTGATGAGCTTGTTGCGGATATAGTGTTGGTTTGCCCCGCCGGCGACATAGATATTTTCAAGGTGAGCTCCGCCGCCGTCGGCGGTTATGTCATGCATGTAGCATTCTTCCACGGTGACGTCTCCGTCACCTATCCACATGGCGCGCGGCCAGCGATGCACATGAACCCTTTTCATTGTGATGGATGATCCGTAAATGGCGATATCGCCGCCTGTGTTTTCATGATTGCCGTCGAATTCGCAGTATAGCACTCTGACCTTTTTTCCGAGGGGAAGGCTTCCTGAATTGGGAAAAAGGGACAGAGCGCTTTTACCGAAAAATTTACAGTACTGGACGGTAAAGCCGTCAACGGCGATTGTCAAATTTGCACCATTGATGAATATTTTGTTTTCCAGAATTCGGGAACCGTGATTGTAACCGGTAATCCATTCCTCGGTGACCATGATGGAGGCGGTGACGTCGGTGAGTATGCGCCCCTCGGGTACGCCTGTATTATTTTCGTTCAAGTCTCTGCCGTGGGTTATGGCAGTCGAAGCTGCGTTTCCGCCTTCCGGAAGGGTGCAATTCTGGAGCCAGAACGAAGAAGCTGCACAGGCAAGCAGGAAAAGGTTGATACGTGATTTTATACAAATCTCCTTTATAACAAAGGAAATAATACCACGCTCTGAAACGGTTATCAGGAAAAAATGCGTGCATGAGAAAATATTTCCGGGACAGGATTTATGTACCGGGTATTATAGTGAAATCTGACGGGTTGCGGGACAGGCGAACTTTGGAACGACTTCACAGTTCAAGGGAATCCTTCTGTGCGAGACGCTGATCGCCGTGAAAACAGGAGCGGCATTTACCGGACGCCTTCTTGCTCAGGCCGCCGTTACCATGGGCTCAAACGCCATTACACAGCCTGATAACTAATGATGATTTGATGAAGATTAAATAATGGGGTCGAAAGGGGAGCGCGGGGGGAAAGACTTTTCCCCCCGCACCTTTTTGCTTTTCGATATCAGAAGTTTTTTTTATTTTCTTTTGCGCCGTACACGCTGCAGAGGATCAGGTCCGTGAGGACCATCAGCATATTAACCATATAGAACACTATGACGATATCGCGGCTGTACAGCAGCTTGTGAGCGATGCCGCAGACGTAGCCGACGATTACCAGATACAAAAAAACAAGACTCTTGCCTTGGGATGTTTTTGACTTCCATGTTTTGTACACGGAGAACGGCCAGCTGGCGCCGAAGCACAGCAGCATTCCTGCCTCGAAAATACTCATCGGCTTTCCATGATAAATATCGCAAGACCTTCAGCGGTATATTTACCCTGCAGTTTTTTAATGGCTGTCTCGATCCGGTCGGCCGCGTCATCGTTCATGCAGTAGATAATAATGATCTCGTTTTCCTCGGGCCACACCGCGTCTCCCATTTTCGGGGTGGTGTATCCCTGTCCCCTGACGCTGGGTATCAGCGTGAAGAACTGCGCTTCCGGAATCGGCTTGAGGGCAAGGATTACGTCCTCGTCAATCGCCTGGCTGAAAATAATTTCTATTCGTTTCATGACTGGCCTCCGGCAAGTTTCAAAGCTTTTTTCTCGTCTCGTTTCTCGCGGATCCGGTTAAAGCCGTAATAAAGCACCGGCATGAGGAAGAGCGTCATCAGGGTACCGAAGGCGAGACCGCCGAGGATAGTCTGCCCGATAGGCTGCACCATTTCGGATCCCTCGCCGGGAAGGAAGGCCATCGGCACGAGGCCGAGGATTGTGGTGAGCGTGGTCATAAGGATGGGGCGGAGGCGGCTCAGGGCTGCGCCGGCGCATGCATCGGTGAGGCTGTAGCCCCGCTTCCTCAGGAGATTCGTGTAGTCGACCAGAACGATTCCGTTATTGACGATGACGCCGACGAGGATCAGTGCGCCGACGGCGGTCAGTACGTTGAGCTGCTGCCCCGTTATCGCATAGATCGCGACTATGCCGACGAGGGCCAGAGGAATCGTAAAGAGAACGATGAAGGGATCGAGGAGGGATTCGAACTGGCTGGCCATGACCGCGAAGACCAGGATGATGGCCATCAATATGATGATGGCAAACTGGGTAACGGCCTTCATCATGTCCTTGAAGTCTCCGCCGTACTCGAGGCGCACGGCGCTGTCCTGCGGAATTTCCGTAGCTATCAGCTTTTCTACTTTTGCTTGGACCGTGCCGAGGGAGGTGCCCTTCTGCGTTCCCGCGCTTACGTGAATGATTCGGGTTTGGTTTTCCCGGTTGATGCTGATGGGGGACAGTCCTTCCTCATAGTGCGCGAAACTCGATACGGGTATGCGAATGCCCTGCGCGTTGGTCACGAAGATCTGCTCGAGGTCGCTGAGGCGCGTCTTGTCGTTTTCCGCGAGCATGATGACGATATCCGTTTCGGTCCCGCCTTCCCGGTAGCGCGAGGCCGTGGTGCCCGCGATATTGGCCTTGATTTCCTGGCCGACCGAGTAAATATTAAGGCCGAGGTTGTAGAGTCTCTCGCGGTCGATCACGATGTCTACCTGCGGCAGTCCGTCTTTCATGTCAATTGACGGGTCAGTTACGATGTCGGATGCCTTCTCGGCGAGAAGGGTTTTAATCGCGTTCGCGGTATTCCGCGCCTTGTCGAGATCGTCCGATTTTACGCTGATGTTTATCGCCGCTCCTCCGCCCCCGAGGCTCATGCCCCCGGAAGAACCGAAGGAAAACGAGGCGCCCGGTATCTTGTCAAAATGCTTGCGGAGCTTGGCCTTGATGTCATCCTCGGAATCGATGCGGTCCTTGAGCGCGGGCAGGCCGATGGTGAGGGAGCCGGTATAGGAAGAACTGCCTCCGAGGCCGAAATTTCCGCTCGATCCCACGAGAAGGGAGACATTCTTGTATCCCTTGATCTCGGCGTATACGGACTGCTCGAGCTGCTTCAGAACGGCTTCCGTGATTTCCAGCTTCGTTCCTACCGGAAGGCTCACGTTCACCTTGATGGAATCGGAAACCTGCGCGGGCATGTACACGAAGCCGAGAAGAAAAATGGACCCGAGGCTCGCCAAAAAGAGGGCCGAGATCGTTCCCAGGGTTATAGCCTTGTGTCTCAGCACCTAGCGGACTGATTTTGAGTAGTTTTCGTCGAGCCCGTCGAAAAAGTTTCCCATCGCGCGGTCGACGTTTTTGACGATGGTAAAAGCCTTTTGAATCGCGGGATTCTTGAATGTCCGCGCGGCCTGTCTTTCTTCCTTTTCTTTTTTGGAGCTCATCTTGAAATACTTTGAAGTCAGAACCGGTATCAGGACCAGGGCGACGACGAGCGAGCATAAAAGGGATATGACGACCGTGAAGGCCAGTCCCTGGAATATCTCGCCGACGATGCCGAGCTGTCTCTTGTACATGATGAGGGGGAGAAACACGCAGACCGTCGTCAGGGTCGAGGCCGAGATCGCGAGAATCATTTCCTGCGAGCCGAGGATCGCCGCCGCGATCGGCTTCGTTCCCTTTTCGCGGTAAGTGAAAATATTCTCGAGTATGACTATCGAGTTGTCCACAAGCATACCTACCCCCAGGGTAAGGCCGGCGAGCGTCATGATGTTCAGCGTCATCCCGGTAAAATACATGATGCCGAGGGTGACGATGAGGGATATCGGAATGGTGAGGCCGATTATGATCGTGCTCCTGAAGCTCCGGAGGAACACGAAGAGGACGATGACCGCGAGAAGTGCGCCCTGCAGGGCGCTGGAGGAAACTTCGTCGACCGAGCGCTGAATTATGTCGGTGGTATTCATCGTTTCCGTGATGGTTATGTCGGCAGGGGCTTCCTTGATGATCTGCGCCATTCGAGCCTGAACCGCGCGCGCGGTCTTGACCGAGTTGGTGCCGCTCTGTTTCTGGATGGACATCTGGACGCAGGGAATGCCGTTCAGGTAATAGAGACTCGACTGCGTTTTAAATCCCTCAAATACATCCGCAATATCGCGCAGCCGGACCGTCGCGACCGTTGCGGCCTTTCCGTTTTTAATATTGTCGGTGCCCGCCATTTTGTAGGAGATAACGGTGTTGCGTATATCGTCGATTGATTTGTATTCTCCGACGGTGCTGATCGTGTAGTTCAGGTCCTCTTCGGTAATCGTTCCGCCCGAAATCTGTATGTTCTGGGCGCTTATCATCTGGGATACGCCCGTGATGGTCAGGTTGTAGGCCTGCAGGCGGTCGCGGGGTATTTCGACGATGACCGCCTTGTCCCTGCCCCCTGACACGGAAGCCGTCGCGACGCCGTCAATCTGCTCTAGTTTCGGCGTCAGGTCCTCGGCATACTGCCTGAGTTCCTCGGGCGTGCGGTTTCCGCTCACCGCGTAGTTCATTATCGGAATGATGTTCGGGTCCATCTTGTAAATCATCGGAGTGGAGGCATCGTCCGGAAGGGCCTTTTTCACGAAATCGAGTTTTGCCCGGATGTCGTTCATTGCCTCGTCAAGATTGAGGCCGAAGGTGAGCTGCATCAATACAAGGCTTGAGCCGCTTGAGGAGGTCGATGTGAGTTTTTCTATTCCCGATACCCCTGACAGTACGCTTTCCAGCGGACGGGTAACCCGCTTTTCGACTTCCTGCGGGCCGGCCCCGGCATAGGTCGTCATGATCGCTACATAGGGAAGCTCGATATCCGGTAAAAGATCGAGCGGGAGGTCTGACGACGCATACAGGCCGAGCGCGACCAGAATTGAAAAGATGATGAGAACCGTAGTAGGTCTTTGGACCGCTGTTTTTGAAAGGCTCATTTATTGGTCTCCGCGGAGGGAAGGCTCTCCGTTTTCGAGACGATGTTGACAACCGAACCCTCTTCGAGGAGGGTCTGTCCCCTGACCACAATTTCGTCATCGGGCGTGATTCCGGAAAGAATCTCGATTTTGTCGTCTACTCTGATTCCCGGAAGCACAACCTGTTTTTTAACCGTTGTCTTTTCTCCCTTCTGGACGATAAAGACAAAGCTCTCGGCGAAGCGAGTGACGACCGCCGTGTCGGGAATTATTACCGTGTTCATCTTGACGTCGGTGATCAGCTTCACGCGCGCGAACATGCCCGCCTTGATCCTTGTGTCCTGCTTTACGAGAATAAGCTTGACGGCCATGGTGCGGGAAGTCTGGTCGAGCACCGGGCTGATTTCCACGATGCGTGCCGCGAATACCTCGCCGGGATAGGCGTCAAAACGGAGATAGGCGCTCTGCTCGGCCTTGATTTTCGAGATATACCGCTCGGGGACGTTCATGCCAATCTGCAGCGATTCCATTTTACTTACGCGGGCGACGGACACCTGCGGAGAAACCATGCTTCCTGAAGCGACATTGACCGCGGTAATCGTACCGCTTATCGGGGACTTGACCGGGCTCTGTTCGTAATTCATGCCGGGCCGCGATGCGTCCACGAGGGCAACAATCTGGTCCTTTGAAACAATTTCACCGACCTGTACGCGAACCTCGGTGATCTTGCCGGTCGCGTCCGGAAGTATTTCGATATTTGTCTTCGCCGAAACGTCTCCCCCGAATTCGAGATAATCCTGCAGCTCGCCTTTCGCGGCCGTTGTCGTCGTAACGGCGAATACGGCATCCGTCGTTGCCTCCGCGTGTTTTTTCGCGCCTGGTTTTTTGCCCGCGCACGAGCTGAGCGTTCCTGCAATCAGGACGGCAGCGGCGATAAGGGTTATGAGGATTCTCACTTGTTTTTTGTGCATTGTATGCTCCTTGTATGGTTTTTATACGTTAATTCAGTTTCGTGTTGAGCGCCGCTTCGAGGTCCAGCATCGTGGAGGTGTAATTGAATTTTTCGCTTATGGAAGCGAGCCTTGCCTGCAGGAGGGAATTTTCCGCATCCTTTAAGTCGAGGAATTCGATGGTGCCCGAGCGGTAGCCCTGTTCGGTAAGGCCGTACGCTTTCTCGGCTATCGAGACGCTCAGTTCCATGGCGGCGAGAGAGGCCTTCGATTTTTCAAGCTTTTTGACGAGGTTCCGTATTTCCAGTTCTGCGCTATAGGAAGCGCTCTGCATGGTCCGCTCGAGTTTTTTAAGCGCGTCTTTCGTGTTGGCAAGGGACTGGCCCGACGCGGAGATGGGCAGGATGTTGGTCAGGTTAAACGCGAGGGTAAGACTGAAAGCGCCTGTGGAGTCTGTCCAGTTGTCCTTGTTCGACCAGTCCGCGTCGATGGCCGAAAGCCTGGGCTGATAGCTTTGATTCAGCGAAATGCTCGGCGTATAGCGCTGCAGCGTCGTCGCACGTATCTGAGTTCCCATCATCTCTATGTTTTTCTGCAGCAGGGCGATGTCAAGCCGGTTCGCCAGGTTTTTCTCGACGAGTTCCTTCGGATCGAACGCGGTGATTTTCGGCTCTATCGTTCCGTTCAGCTTGATCTGCGTTCCGGCGGGAAGGCCGAGCAAAAAAGCAAAGGTGTTTTTCTGCTGTTCAAGATTCAGCTCCGCTTCCATGATGGCCGGCTTTTGCGTTTCTAGGGCGAGCTGAGTCTGCAGATACGCGAGTTCCGGGACCAGGCCGTTGCTGAAGTTTGTCCGTGTCTGCTTCAGCCGCTCCTCGCTAACCGTAAACTTGTCCTTTGCGAGGGAAAGGCTTCCTTCCTGCAGCAGAATTCCGTAAAAGGCCTTGCGTACGTTCTTCTCTGTTTGCGCCTGCGCCTGCTGCAGGCCTATCTTCCCTGCCTCATAGCCCTGACGGGTGGCCTTGAGCCCCTCGAAAAGCGCGAGGTTCAGATTCAGGCTGATGTTGAGTCCCCCCGATGCGCCCCATAGCTCCTTTTCGGAAAACTTGGTTGTGATCGTCGGCATCAGGGGATTTCCCGTCTGCGCGGTGATCTCGCTCAGGTTTCTCCGGGACAGCGTCCCTGTCGCCTGCACTGAAGGCAGGAATACGTTCCACGCGTAGTTCATGTCCCGCTGTTTCATTCTCACGTCTATTGCGCTCGAGCTGAGCTGGATGTTGTTTTCCATCGCCAGGCTTACCGCTTCTTCTATGGTAACTGTTTTCGGCTCATTCGTTTCCTGCGCGAAAAACAATCCCCCTGACAGAATCAGGCAAAGGATTGCCGCTTGTCGTGTTCCTGTGTTCATCATACTTCCTTATCTCCATTCAACATGCTTTTGTACATTGTCCGTATATTTCTTCTCAGTTGACCTTCGTTTTCCCCTGCCTTGAGCCCCTGGATAATGACGCTGGTGCTCAGTATCGATGCCCACTTGAGCAGTCCTATCGCAAACAGCTTTTGGTTTTGACCATGAGGAAAAAGTTCGTCGATATGGTAAGGCTTCAAAAATATTTCAAGATCAATGGGCATGTGGGGCGTCTCCCCTGTGTGCCGGACCGTCTCGTAGCGAATCCAGTTGAAAACGGGAAGAATGTTCGGATTTATTAATAGGTAGTTTGCCTGCACGACCATGATGATGAATATCTGTTCTGAAAGGTTTTTTCCCTCTCCGGCCCGTGACGCGCACAGCCGTATGATCGTCTCGGTTTCTTTTTTAACCAGCTCAAGAAGCATTTCGTTCTTGTTGCTGAAATAAAAATACAGGCTGCTTTTTGCCTTTCCCATTTTTTCCGCAATGCGCTCTATCGTGGTTGAAGAAATACCGAATTCCTTGATAGTCTCCGCGATTGCCTCAAGAAGCTTGTTGCCCGGGCCCAGTTCCGAGGTATGAATCGCGGATGCGGCCTCGAGCTCGTCCATACGTTCTTCGTCCGCCTTGGAAAGTTCCGGAAAGCCTCGGCCGAGAATTGAGATCAGTTCATCCTGCATTTCTTCGATTCCGCTCACCTGAAAGCTCGCGAGAAAGATTGATACCGCGTTCTTGAGAATATGAGTCGTCAGTTCGCGCTGCGCGTTTTCGGGAAGCCGCGCGAGATCGCGGAAAAACTGCGCGACCCTTGCTGATTCCTTTTCAAGATAGTTAATCAAGTGCTGTTCGGAGAGATTATCGGAGATGCTGCTGTGCATGATCAGAAAAAGGTGTCCCGGGTGCGTGCGGAAAAAACCGGTCAGCGATTTGCGGAGACCTTCCGGGGTAGGGGCCGAAGCATCGAGTACGGATTGCAGGTCTTTGTATAGTAGAACTTGCATGGCAGCTTCAATTTCGGCTTTGTTCTTGAAATGGCGGTAGATTGCGGTCTTGGTTATTCCGATTTTAGAGGCAGCTTCCGTAAGACTCCACCGGTCATTAGTTTGCACCAATGAAAAAGCAGCGTCGAGTATCTGGTCTCTTCGTGAAGTTGTTTCAGTCTCTGACATATATCCCCGGTTTTCCTGTTTCCATGTTACCGAACGTTCGGTAACATCCAATTTAGAGAATTTACATGCACAAGTCAAGGTAAAGAGTCATCATTCTGTTATATAAGAACCCATTATGATACACTGGAAATTGAATCGATTTTGACTCTTCTAAAGGATATTCTATGAAAAACAAACAATTCCGGGAACTTGCGGTATGCGGTTTCGATGCCGTAAGTAAACTCGCAGACAAGCACCCGGAAAAAATACAGCGCCTTTTCTTCAACCAGGAATGCGCGCGCTTTTTTGGTTCGGTGTGCAAAACCCTCTCCGCATCCAAAAAACTGTACCGGCTCGTAGAGACCGATACGGAGCTCGAAAAACTGAGCCAGAGCGTGCACCATCAAGGCGTCGTCGCGATGATTCCCGATCCGGATATTCCCCTTCTCGATCTTGAAACCCTCAAAAAGTGGCAGGATAACCATGAGCGGGTTCTCGTGCTCGATCGGGTCGGAAACGCAAACAATCTCGGCGCTATTGTCCGGAGCGCCGCCTTTTTCGGAATCGGCAAAATAGTCATAAGCGACGATGATGAACAGGCCCAGATCACCACAAGCGCCTACCGTGTTGCCCAGGGCGGCATGGAATACGTGGAAATCTACTGCGCTTCCTCCGCGTCCTGGCTCGTCCAGGCAAGCGCGGGGAAAATGATCCGCATCGGTGCGGACCACCGCGCGAAAAACAAGCTTTCCGACCTGCCCTCCATCGCCAAGGCGGAATCCGGTATTCTGATCGTCATGGGTAACGAGGAAACAGGTCTTTCCCCCGAGGTTAAAACCTCGTGCGACCATCTGGTGCGTATTCCCGGCACCGGGGATATCGAAAGCCTGAATGTTGCGCAGGCTGCCACCCTTTTCCTGTATGAACTCTCCCTTTTGTGACAAAGTTACTGCAAATTCTCTGTTTTACCCTTATATTAAGTATATAGATATTTAAGGAGGCACTGAAATGGCAGTGTTGTATACAAACGGCGAAAGCTTTAATAAAGTTATCAATCAGGATATTCCGGTTCTCGTAGATTTTTGGGCCCCCTGGTGCGGTCCGTGCAAGATGCTCGGCCCGGTTCTCGAAGAAGTCGAAAAGGAAATCGGCCCCAAAGCAGTGATCGCCAAGCTCAATGTCGACGATGAACAGGATCTTTCCGTCAAATTCGGCGTCTCCAGCATTCCGACGATGATCGTCTTCAAAAACGGCAAAGAAATCGAACGCTCAGTAGGTTTCCTGAACAAAGAAAAAATCGTCAAGCTGATCACCGCGCACATGTAATTGTCTGTCTTCATCATATCGATGGCTCCGGATCAACAAACGATCCGGAGTTTTTTTTATCTCTCCGAGCGAAGCTGATAGTTATTTTTATCGGGGGTGAACGCACCCGCGGCAATTTGGCAGACGGTAAGAGTTTATCCCCGAACCCGCGATTGCCAATTCTTGCCGCGGGTCGGAACCCCCGCCGAAATAATCAGTAAGCTACAGCTCAACCTTCTTTTCCATCAGCCAGGAAGCCCCTGCAAAGAGAACTGCGGCAAGGACCAGAAAAAATACAACCGGAGCCATCGGCACGGCCAGGCTGTTCAGCGCGTTAAGATTTGTCCCGTTGAAGTGGGCGTTCGAGAACAGGCTTGGATTGAAATATAAGGGGATATGCGCGAACCAGTTCAATTTTTGGCTTAATGAAGTACTCAGCTGGACAGCCCAGTTTATCACAAAGATAAATACGACTATCGTGATTACCGTTGCAAGGCCCCTGTTTTTCTTGATGAAGGAGCGGGACGCCACCATCGCGAAAGTAAGGAATATCCCGAGAGAGACAAACAGGCACAAACCAATCAGGCCGAGCTGGATAAACGAGAACAGGTTCAAGCCGAAAATTTGCTGATAGATGATTCCGAGCGCCTGAAGAAAACTTGTGGTTCCCGATGTTGCGAAAACCGCCCCGAAGGCTGCGTGAACGCTCAGCAGAAGCGCGCCGCTGATGCCGAAGATCAGGAATTCGATGAGTCCCGCGATCAGCCGTCCCCCGATAATTTCCCAGCCGCGGCGCGGAATCGTGAGCATCAGGTAGCTTGTATCCTTGAAGAGAAGAGATTTTACGTGGCCCGAACTGCAGCGGTAAAACATTACAATTGTGGAGATGATGGTGACCGATACCGCGATCCCGACCCAAAAAGCAGAGGAGGGGCCGAACTGTACATGGCCGAGCAGACCATCCTTTGTTTCCAGCGCGAAGGCGATAAGGTTGAAGATCAGGAAAATACCGCCCATCAGCAGCATCGAGTTTCTTCGGTCTTTCAATTGGTATTTGATTATATTCAGCATTTCATTGTCTCCTATTTGTTCGCGAATACTTCGAGGTAGAGCTGGTCAATCGATTTGCCCCGCTGCGTCCTGAGCTCCTCGGCGTCCCCGGTGAGCACGAGCTCTCCTGAATCGATGAACGCCACATCGTTGAAAATCTGTTCGACGTCGTTGACCAGATGGGTGCTGATGATTATTGCGGAATCCTCAGTCCAGGTTTTGATTATCGTGGAAACGATCCGCTCCCGGGAAACAGGGTCGACTCCTCCGAGCGGCTCGTCCAGGAGGAAGAGCGAAGCCTTCCGCGAGAAGGCCAGGGTCAGATTGAGCTTTTCTATCATGCCCTTGGACATTGTCTTGACCCGCTCCTGCTTTTCAAGCTTCATGAAGGCGAGCATCTCGATCGCTTTTTCGCGGTCGAAATCCGTAAAAAAGTCGGCATAAAAATCGATTGCGTCGATAGCCTGCATCCATGGGTACAGGGTGTTTTTATCCGGCAAAAAGGAAACGATTTTTTTCGTTTCATAGCCCGCCGTTTTTCCGCAGACGGTAAAGGAGCCGCCCGATGGTTTCTGGAGGCCCGCGATGATTTTCAGGAAAGTGGTTTTTCCCGATCCGTTCGGTCCCATAAGACCGAGTATCCTGCCGCTTTCCAGATTCAGGTTAACTCCGCGCAGCGCCTGCTTTGTAAAAAAGCTTTTTTTCAGGTTTGTCGTTTCAAGTATGATGCTCATAGTTTTTTTCCTCCTCCAAGTTCGGTAGCCAGGGCCGACGTAATTGCGTCGTCCGGGAATCCCAGGCCGCGCATTCCTTCAATAAATGTGTTCATGATCGATTTTGCCATTTCAGTGCGGAGTGCCGAAATCAGGCCTTCCTTTTCCACGATGAATGAGCCCATTCCCCGCTTTGTCTCGCTTACTCCTTCGCGTTCGAGCTCCTGGTATGCCCGCTGGATAGTATTCGGGTTTACGGAAAGCTTTTCCGCGTTTTCCCGGACCGACGCGAGCCGGTCGCCCGGTTTCAGGGAACCCGAGACTATACTTTGCTTGATCGTGTTCATGATCTGCAGATAAATCGGTATATTAGCGTCAAATTCACTCATATTTCCTCCTGAATTAGTGTGCTAAATAACTAATACACTAAAACGATAACTATGTCAACCAAATTCATAGAATTATCATCAGAAGAGCAATTTTATCTGATGCAATGATATCGTAATTCTGGTATAAAATAGTAAACGGAGAACAAAATGCAGATGCTGAAAGACCGGATACAGCAGGATGGTAAAATTCTTCCAGGAAATATTCTGAAAGTGGGCAGTTTTTTGAACCACCAGATGGATATTGGTCTTTTCAACGAAATCGGCAGGGAATTTTCACGCCGCTTTATCGGGATTCCGGTTACCCGGATTCTGACAATCGAAGCCTCCGGTATCGGCATCGCCTGCATAACCGCCCAGTATTTCAACGTTCCAGTCGTATATGCAAAAAAAACCAAATCCAAAAATATTTCGAGCGACGTGTATGTGACGAGCGTCAAATCCTATACCCATAATACGACCTATGAAGTGATGGTTTCCAGGGATTTCATCCATACGGATGATTCTGTTCTGATTAT
>JAYVSC010000010.1:0-18130 GCA_043775705.1 Spirochaetales bacterium
GTTTCTTTCGACCAAGTCCTTTCGATGACTCGTTCGCTCTGCTTGTCCATTATTACCTCCGCATGGCGACAAACCAATTAATACAGTAATTATAGGTCACAAATTTTTCGGCGTCCAGTAAAAATATGTTATTTATTTTAATTACACTGCTGTAAACCGAAAAGCCGTCAGTTCGGGATCAAGCGGTTTCCGTTTTGAGGAAATTTTTGCGAAATCGGGGAATTCCCCGATAAAAATCCGGGTTGGTTCAGGAAGTTGCGAGTAAAATGTCTCACCCATCGTTATTTGGTGTTTTCCGGCACTATCGCAGCAACGCGAAGAATTATTGACGGTAGAACCGATCAGGGTAAAATCGATGCGGAGTTCCTCGCCGATATCGCCCAAAACCACTTCGCCGAAATCTATCCCTATACCGACGGGAAGAAGGGATACTTTTTTAAGTTCCTTGTGTATCTTGATCGCGGCCATGAGACATTCCGGAATCTTTGTTTCGGGATAATAAGCCAGGAGGCCGTCTCCCATGCTCTTATTTAAACGGCCGCCGGTTGAGTTGATGATCCGGAGTATCAGGCTCTGTTCCTTGTTCAGCATTCCGATAATTTCGTCCGGGGAGCGTTCTGTTGACCAGCCGGTAAAACCGCGGATATCGATGAAGATAATGGCCAGCTTCATCTTGAGTGCATTGAAGCGGCGCTGCAAGAGGCGCTCTATATTCGGCTCGTCCCCGTACAGCATGCTGTACTGGGACGTTAAGAGCCTGTTCCGGAAACTGTCGATCAGCCGGTTGGGGCTGGTCCCCTCAGCTCCCATCCATTGGTGGACTGCTCCGGTCACAAGAGGATTCGCGACGCCCATGACCTGGGCTTCGCGGGTAAGCATGTCGTAAAGCATGGAAACGGTCGCGGGTCCCTGGGAGAGCGCATACTGCTTCAGGGCATCAAAATCGGCGAAGTGCATGTCCTTCTGCATCCAGACGCTTATCCAGTTTTGCGCGGTATCAAGAAGATGCTGTATCTGCTTTTTATCGGGCTTATTGGAAAGCTCGCGAATCAGGATCCCGGGATTTGTGTCCTTGAGCATATCGACAAAGAGGTCCACGTCTTCCTCGCGGATAATACCTCCGTGCTGGGGCAGTATCATTTTAATGCTGAGGGATTTCAGTTTCCGGTAGGTGTAGAGCACCGCTTCCTTGCTGCACACATAATGCTCGATAAAGTGCCGGGCAAGGTCCACATAGCTTGCGTCAGCGAACAGCTTCCAATCGCGGTTGAATACGCCGAATATGTCGGATGAAAAAAGAGCCTTCCGCTCGGGAGAGTAGGTGACCATGGCGCCGGCAAAATGAAGATAGGGGGTATAATGAAATTCAAGACGTTTGCCGGATTTCAGAATGAGTGAGTCTCCGTCGCCGACGGGAAGGAGCGCCTTCCGGATGCCGTAATAAGGAAGAAACAGGGCGGAGCGCGGATGGGCGATGATGACCAGCTCCGGATGCAGAAGATCCTCGATGAGCGGAATCATCCCGCATAAATCCGGGTCCTGATGATGAACCACGATGTAGCGTATCAGTGAAGGATTAATGATTTCGGCTATTTTATTCATGATAAGATCGCGGAAAACCGGATGACCCGGACCGGGATCAAAAAGGATGGCTTCATCCTCATCCAAAAGAAGGTAGGGATTGTTTGAAAAACCAGCCTCGTAATCGGCAAACCCGACCCAGAACAAGCCGGGCTCGATTTCTACGGGATGTTTGCTGTCAAGGCGCACGTCGAGCGGGGATGTATTCATACTCCCATTATCGCCAATAAGTGGTGAAAACGCAAGAAATGCGTATGGAAAGCCGGTCAGAATTCGATCTTGCAATATCGCCTGACATGCCCTAAAGTACATTATATGAAAACATCAATTCGAATAAAAACGTTCCCCGTGCTTTTTGCCGTATTTTTCATCACAATGATTTCCACCTTGGCCGCCCAGGGAACCCCGCTCCCTGCCCTGCCCCCCGCAAACACAGCCTCAGGCGTCGCAAACCCGATCGATGCGGTTTCAAGCGCGACGGGCGAAGCCCCTGCGGATGCGGTTTCAAGCGCGACTGGCGAAGCCCCTGCGGATGCAGTCTCAGGGGCGACAGCTTCGCTCGGGGTGCCTCTGCAGCCGAAATTTCTGGGAATGAACGTATCCGTAAATGCCCACAAGATTACCGGCTATGCTGCCGGCGGTTTGTTCGTCGCAGCCGGCGTAGTGGGCGCTGTCCGCTTTTTGGATCTGCAGAGCCGCGCTCATGCATTCCGCGAAGGCGAGGATTCATTCGATGACTCATTCGACAGCAAATGCCCCGGCATAATCACGCAGGAATGGAAAAAGGGACAGGAACTCAGATGGACCCATGTCGGCCTGCTCATCGGCGCGGAATCGCTGTATCTTTTTGACGGAGTTACCGGGATGAGCATGATGGGAAAATCAAAAAGCGGCGCGGGAAAAATTCACCGCAATGCCTTCTTCGTCCATGCGGGACTCATGCTCGCCGAGATTGTGCTCGGCTTCATGGAAACGGATGCCCTTCAAAAAGGGGACCACGAGCGGCTCATTACCTACGGCGCTATACATACAGGAATAGGAATCGCGATCCCTCTCGTGATTCTCGGTTCGGGGCTCGCGGTCGATCTGGGCCCAAAAAACTAGAAAAGCCTATGCATCCTGAAGTCTCATCTTTTTTCTGATTTTTTCAAATTCATCGCTCAAGGCAATACGTTCCAGAGTGCCCAACACCGCGCAAATCTCGTCCTTGACCCTGCGCCGGGACTGTATCACCGTCATCACGTCCGCATCGAGCAAATAACCCGAAACCGCGAATGCGGTACTGGCGGCTTCGGCTGCCTTTCCTCCGGCCGTCTGTCCCTCGGAACCCTGGACGGCGAGAAGTTCATCGAGAGGATTGACCGATTCCGGATTCTCGCCCGTATCCTCTTCACCGTCTTCGGCCCGCTGAATGAGCAGGGGATACATGTAGTTTGAAATTTTCATTCCTATGGCGAGAAAGACGGACGCGATATCGGACAGGACTGAAGCGGCCTCCGCCTCGATTTGAGTCGGGGGCATGCCTCCGGCCTTGATGGCGGAATAACGCGCATAGGGAAGAGGGAAACCGAGTTTTTCGATTTCTTTCCGCGCATACCGCAGCTTGGCCAATTCAAAGGCAAGCATGCGCTCGGGAACGAGCCTGACGGTCTTCATCGAAAACGTTTCAAGTTTGCCTTCAAGCAGGCTGCCGAACACATGCACATAGCCGTCAACCACATGCGATGCGAATTTCAGCACATCTGTTTTCCTGTCCGCCTCGCCGGCCGTTTTTTCCAGCAGGAGTGATATTGACGAGAAATCCAGATCGGCATTCTCGTTATAAGGAATAAAATGCATCGAGGGATCCATGGAATCCCGGTCGGCGCTCAGCGGTTCCAGCTTTCGAACCAACTCATCAATATACAAATCAATAATGCGCTGAACCTCGGCCGTGCAGTCAAATTCCTCGGTACTTACCAGAGTGCCGACAATCTTTGAAAAAAGGTCGCTGAAAGAAAGCGCGCGTCGGGATGCAAGCATACCCAGGGTCAGAATAAAATCTGCAACACATGGCTTCATTAAATCGCGGCCCAATATCATTTTAACCATACCCAATGTTTGTTTCCGCACCTGTTCGTTTTCGCCTTCGACGGAAAAAAGATCATCGATTGAGCCCATAAGACGGGGGATATACTCCGGATGAAAATAAAACAAAAGAAAGGCATTCTCGAGAGGGGCAAAACGGGAGGAATAAGTTTTATCATTTTTATCGGTAATTGTTATATTTGCCTTTTCAAGAATCATGAGAAGCCGGTAAAAGGCGGAAACGAGATTGTATTCAAATTTCCCGAGCTGCTGCCAGCCGGTATCGAGCATCCTTGCGATGACAGGTTTTATTTTGGGAATCATGTGTTTTTGGAGGGTGTCGGCAAAGCGCGCGACGCCGATTTTGTCAATTTTTGGAAACAGCCCCAGAAATCCCGGATGTATAAGACCGGTTGATTTCGCAAACGCGATAAAGGAACTTCTTTCGTTCATCATATAGTCGAGGAAATCGATGCGGACCAATTCTGCCTTTATTCTCTGCCTGTTTTGAACGCTGTCCAGCGCGCTTTGCTTGATATGTTCGGAATTCCGGTAATATGGCTCTTTTGCCTGATCCTGGCTGCCCCTTTTAACCGGCTTTGCGAGCGGCCGGGATTTGTCAACGACGGTTTCAGAAGTTCCGTCGATCTTGTCGATTTCGGTAATTTTTTCTGATATTGAAAGCATCGAGGAAACGACTTTTTCGACTGCCGCTTTTTTGCCCGCAGAGCGATTTTTGCGTAAAAGGGTGCCCAGACGGATATACTCGAATCCATCTTTATCCGATGCCTCTTTGCCTGTTCCTTCTGTCATTGTGCCTCGATTGCGTATGCCGGTCAGAGTAAATATAATTCATGGGAGGCAGGGGCGCAAGGCGGACAGATAACGAAAATCGCACCTCTGCAAAATTGACACTCATCCTCCCCTCATGCGATACTTTCACACGAAGCAGGAAATACAATGATCCCCACCCTTTATCTCGCGCCGCTTCATGGCGTCACAGGCTCTATGGTCAGAAACTCCCTCTACAAACATTTTACCGGCATTGACGCCGCCATGGCGCCCTTCATCAACTCGATAAACTCGGAAACGGCCTATGCGAAAGGCAGGGGAAATCATTTCAAGGATCTCCTGGCCATTCATAATCCCAAGGGAAAAATCCTCATCCCGCAAATCCTGAGCAATGAAGGCGCGAGCTTCATCGAGACCGCAAAAACAATAGAGGGACTCGGCTATACGGAAGTCAACTGGAATCTCGGCTGTCCCTTCCCGATGGTAACCGCCAAAAAACGCGGATCGGGACTTCTCCCGTTTCCGGACCTTATCGAGAAATTCCTCACCGAGGCGTGCGCGAAGGTTGATATCCAAATCTCGGTAAAGGTCCGCCTCGGCTTGAACAGCCCTTCCGAGATTCTCGCCCTGATGCCGATATTCAACGCCTTCCCGATAAAAAAAATAATCATCCACCCACGCATCGGCACACAGATGTATACGGGCACGGTAGACCTTGAAGGCTTCGCCAAAGCCGCCGCGATGTCCGCTCATGCGGTTATGTACAACGGCGACATCAGGGACGAGTCGGTATTCGAAACACTGCAGGCGAGGTTTCCCCTCATCAATGAATGGATGATAGGACGATGGGCGATGTACAATCCCTTTATCTTCAGCCAGATAAAAAAAACCCCTCTGCCCGAAAATCCTGCAGCGGCGATCAGGGCTTTCCACGACGACCTGTATTCACGGTACCGGGAAATTCTTTTCGGGCCGAAGCACGTGCTCGACAAGATGAAGGAAATCTGGACTTACCTCGGCCGGTCCTTCACCGGCGCGAGTCGGCTTCTGCTGGATATCTCGCAGGCGAAAACTCTTGAATCCTACGAGAAAACCATTGATGCGATTTTTTCAAAAACGGCGTGGACTGGTTTGCCGAAATAAGGCATGCCCTTTGCCCCTATTCGAACAGGTCCTTCATCTCGAGCCGGGAGGCAAGCGCTTCCATAAAACGGTCATCGGGACATAAGGGGGTTTTGGAATACTCTTTAATTATTGCCGGCAGCAGATTGATGTCTCCCGGGCTGTTTACGAACGAGCATTCTACGTTCAGCGCCCAGCCCAGAACCGAGGCGATGTCCGCAGGTCCTTCTACGGGCTCATACCAGGTTGCCCAAGTGCGCGTCTGATCCCCCCAGGGTCGCCGCAAAAAAGCCTTGATGAGCTGAACGGCAACATTGCGCTTCCGGCACATATAGAGCAGCGTATGCACGCTTGAGACGTAGGCGGGATCCCGGGACAGCTGCCAGTTCCAGGGAAATAACACCGAATCAAAATCAAAGCGGTCAAGGCTTCGGATATGCATGGAGGGGGCGCTCTTCCCGTGGCCGGTTACCCCCAGGAAACGCACCAGGCCGCGTTTTTTGGCCTCGGTAAAGGCGGCAAGGGCCCCGTCCTCGCCCATGGCCGTTTCCCACTCTTCCTCGTTGATCAATACGTGCATCTGCCAAAGATCAATATGGTCCGTACGCATGAGCGAAAGGGACTTTTCAAGTTCCGCGAGGGCTTCTTTTTTTGTCCGCTTTTCTGTTTTGGTAGCGAGAAATATTTCGTTCCGGTGGCCTTTCAGCCAGGGGCCCATCCGCTCTTCAGCCTTGCCGTAGCTCGCGGCAGTGTCAAAATGGTTAATCCCCGAATCAATGACCAAAGACAGGGTGCCTTCTGCTTCGGCCTGGGTTACTCCGCCGAGCGCGGCGGCTCCAAAAAGCAGTCTTGATGAAATATGGCCTGTCCGGCCGAATGGAAGTTTCTCTATCATGCCTTGAATGGTAGGCCCGTATTCCCGCCTTGTCAATCCAGATAGATCTCGACCCGTTCCTTCCCGCGTCCGATATTATTCCGCTTCAAGGTAAGGGGGGCGCCTATCTCTCCGGTTCTTCCGATATGGGTACCGCCGCAGGGCACGCGGGCGAAACCTTCAATTTCCCAGTACCTCTTACCGCTCGCCTCATTCTCGAAGGCGCTGATTACCGGAAGATCCGATGAGACAAGGTCAGCGAGGGCCGCGCTGAATTCACTGAGGTATGGAGAAATGCTTATGGGAAGGGCGAAATCGAGCCGGGCTTTATCCTGGGCGATATGAGCCCCGATTTTCTCAACGGCCGGGAATTTTTTATAGAAAAGAACGAGCACAAGTTCGGCGGCAAAATGAAGGCGCATCAGGCGGTAACGTCTGATCCAGTCGATCTCGATCCGAGCGCCCTGCCCTTCCCGCAAGGCATGACCCTCTCTCAGGGTATACACGATATCATATTCCCTGGCGCGGGCATCAAGGACCTTTTCTCCGCCGATGGTACCGCTGTCGCTTTCCTGTCCGCCCGAAAAGGCATAGAAAATCGTCGCGCATAGAGTCACTTCATGTCCATGGACCGTTTCCACGATGGTGTCGAGGGACGTTTTATAGGGATCATCCCAAAAAACTTTTTTAGTCATGACAAGGACCGGCTTGTAGAGCGTCCCATGTAATCCTCATTTTGTTTCAATTGGCTTGTGGGACGGAGACAGCGCCGCAGGGGCCGGCGCTGTCCGGCACGTTTTGTTACGGTAAGGTTTTGATAGCCGCCTCAATTTCGCGGATAACCAGGGAATCATAATCTACAAACTGGCTTTTTATCAGTTCGTTTTTGACTTTAGGATTTTTGGATAAAACCATGCTCGCGATAATCTGGCGGATTATCGATTTGTCCCTCAATGTATTTGCTTTGCTTTTTTCAAAGACATTGTATTCGTCGAGCCTGGTTACCAAAAAGGCAGCTGCGTCGTCGCTGCCGTTAACCCCGAGGGCAACATAGGCTTTGAGGGTTTCATCGATGGTCGAGTCATTTTTACTGTCTTTCTTGATGATGTTTTTGAACACTTCGACGTTCCCGGGCGTTTTATCCCGGAGGCCGGTCAATGCGACGATTGCGTTGATTCTCAGCTTCCCGGCGACTGCCGCTTCGGTCTTGTCAAGAGTTGCGCGATCCATTCCGATTTGCAGGGCCTCCGTGGCGACAAGGCATTTCCGCTCCGCAGATGCCTTGGAGGAGAGGGAAGCTTCCAATGCGTCTGCCTTGATGTCCATCGAAGGATTTGTGCTCAATATTTTCAACAGGCTGTCTGTAGGATCGTCAACCATGGTGACAAGGGCCGCCTTCGCCGTTTCCTTTACCTTGGAAATATTCGAATACCAACCGCTGGATGCGAGAAAAACCGCTTCGTAGCCGAGAATAGACCGCATCGAATTGAGGCTCTGCACGAGGCCAAGCGCCAGAATTTCCTGGTTCCGGCTTATCGCGGGATCGGCGCGCAAATTCAGCGAGGACAGGTCAAAGGAGAGAATTTCCGCAAAGCCATCCGCACGCATTTTGCCCAGAGCCATCGCGGCCTCGCCCTTAAGGACGGGCTCCTTCACTTCTTCATACAGACTGAAAACCAGATCCGCGGATTCCGCGCTATTGAGGTTTCCCAGCTCCCGAACCAGGAGCATCGCCAGCTTGTTCTTGTTGTAGCGCTCAGTTGCCGTGCCGTCCTCTACCCGGCGGCTTACCAGTTGGGTGAGCGCATTCAATAAGACCGGGGCGAATTCGCGATCCTTGAATTCCATAATTTTAAGAATGATCGCGACACGCTGTTCGTCCCTGTCGCTTTGCTGATAAATCTGTTCCCAGACTACGACCTTCTCGTTCAGCGCAAAAGCCTGGATGCCGGAAAACATCAAGGCAAAACAAATGATGAGTGCTTTTTTCATGTATACTACCCTTGCCTTATTGTTCCTGAATGGTATATGTAAAAACCTGCCACACTTGCGTTTTTACATCTTTTACATGACCCTGACGGTCAAGGTATTTGATTTCTACCGGATTTCCCTCTGCATCGTTTTTGTACTGCAGGGCAGACAACACAGCCCCGGCGGGATTCTGGTTTTCCTCCCGGGCAAGGTACTTGCCCTCATACGTATATACGATTTTACCAGTAAGGATTCCCGCGGTATCATACTGATTCTCTTCGGCGAGCAGATTGTCGTCCCCGAAAACCCGCTCAAAACGCTTGATCGTATTGTTAACCGCATCAAGCACGACAATACGAATCATATTTCCGTTGCTCCAGGTATACATGCTTGAAACCTGGCTTCCTGACGAAGTCTTCACCGACCATCTGGTTTTTTGGCCTTTGCCGTCCCAGGAATATTCCTCGGTCGACTGCAGCTCGCCTTTTGGATTATACAGGCTTTCTTTCAGAAGGAATTTCCCCTTTAACTGGCGGACGGCTTTCCCGAGAACTTCGCCGACGCCGTTCAGGGTTGAAATTTCCACAGTTCCTTCACCCTTATAGACATACAGCTTTTGGGTAAGGAGCACGTTGGTACCGCTCAGTTCTTCTTCCTTGAGAAGCTGACCGGATTCGTCATAGGAATAAACCGTCCGCCCGATTGCTACGCCATCAGGAAAAGCGGTTTCAGCGGACTGAAGTTTCCAAACCTTTACCTGGATTATTTTAGGCAAGGGTTTGACGGCCTCGATCGGCGCTTCTTTGACCGCTGCGGCGGGTTCAACCGCGGCAGCGGGTGTTTTTTCCTGTGCCTTTGTGCTTGCACAGGAGAGCACTAACGCGGCAATACTTATAATGCACATCCAAAAAAAATATTTTCTCATTTCTTCTCCCTCAAATCCTTTTCCGCAGGCTTACCGCGATTACGGAATTATAGTCCGCCACGCCGTCACCTGTCAAATAGAGCCCCGCCGAAAGGACAGCCCGCAAGGCTGAGCCGCCCATACGAACGAATGCCCTCCCCTTGACCACAGGTCAGTCAAGGTCAAAAAAAAAGAGGACTGTCGTCAATGACAGCCCCCCTTTCTTCTTCCCTCAATGCCAAGGTGAAATAAATAAATTATTTGCGCTTGATCACAAGGATGCTGACATCGTCAGCATAGTTTCCGCCGTATTTATGAAGATCACCGCTTTCGGAGAAAATTTCGAGTGCCTTAAGAATGGCAACCTTAATATCCTCGGACGGAAGAGCAGCATTGGTTTTAAGGGCCAGGGACAGATTTTCCAGTCCGAAGAATGATTCATAGCGGTCCCGCGACTCGGTCAGACCGTCAGTATATAAAATCAGTACATCATCCGCATCAAGGGCGAATTCGCCCAGGGACTGGCTTGAGTCGGCGAATTCGGAAATGCCGAGGTACGCCGCATGATCTATCGTGCCCGAAAGCTGCTCGACCGAATCCGCGGAGGCGCGGTACACTAGGGCGATCATGTGGGAGCCGGCATATTTGAACTTTCCGTTTTTCTCCGCCATGATGTTGCACGTCATGAATTTGTCGCTTCCGATTCGGTCCCGGTTTATCGTAATCAGAACCTGATTAACGATGTTGTACAATTGCGTCGTTTCCAGCGGTTTGCCGTACATTTCGCTCGCACGCAGCGCACCATGAAAGGCCGCCATATGAATGAGGGCGGTCATGCCCGCGGGAAGCCCATGCCCGGCGACATCCCCGATATCAATATAGTTTGCAAAGGAAGTCGGCACAAAGTCGAACAGGTCACCGCCGACCTCCGTCGCGGTAATCATTTCGGTAGCGATATCATAGCCTTCCATCGCGATTTTTCTCGGAAGGATTGATACCTGAATCAGTTTGGCTACGTCCATTTCCTGGTTCAGGCGGTTTTTGTCCTCTTGCATCCGCTTGCCGTCAATCAGCGTGGTCGAGATCGCGAGATTGCTTACCAGATCCTCGATGATTACCCGTTCCTGGGGGAATACGTAGTCGCTGGTATCCTTGAAAATAACCAGCATCGCGTTCAGCTTTCCCTGATTAAAAATCGGGTACAGCACAATCGACCTGAAAATCATGCCGAGATATTGCGGAATGGGATCTATGATGACCGCTTCTTTTTTGAGCATCATTTTCCATATTGCGGCCGACGCGAAATCAAGTCCGTCCGGGTTCGCTCTTCCTTGCAGTTCATCGAGATTGAAAATCTGGGTCATGATGTGTTCCTGCGCCATATCATGCTTCATGCGCTTCAATGATTCCTGGTTGATCAGGGGAAGGCAGTAATCGATGATAAGGTTTCCGGAATCGACCGAAAGGATGTCGCCGTTTCGGCGGAACATCATCATCGACTTGCACTTCATGTTCGGGTTCGCGATAGAATCCTGGAGCCGTTTCAGATAACCGGTCAACGTATTTTTAAGTATCTGGATATCCTCTTCCGGGGTGGATACCAGCACCTTGTTGATCAGCTCTGTCCGTGCGATGTCCTGCATCCGGTGCTGGTTATAGTTTGCGTTCAAATGCTGCATTCGATGCAGGAAATATTCGTCGCACACCCTGAAGGCAAATATCAGATTCATGAGGATCGCAAACGTATACACAAGTCCTACACTATTAAAAGCTGGAAGCACGAGATATGCAAAAAGAATGATAAAAATGAGAGTGGAAAGCACCGCCCCGGAAATAAAGGTATACATTTTGCGGCGGATGACGCCGCTTTCAAGATCGAACAGCACTATACCAAAAAGGTTGAATATAATAATGCCGATGAAAAAGATAAAACCGATCGCATTGGCGATATTGGTAACCGTCTTGGTTTGCTCGCAGGCATGCAGAAGGAAAAGCAAACCGCAAAGAACAACTACGCCTGCTGCGATGATAATACCGATTTTCAGGCGGTTTTGAAACTCCTGTTCAAGCAGGTTTTTCTTGATACGCTGATGATGAATAGAGTATTCGGCAATGACAGTCGCGAAGGGATACAGGGCAAGTATGAGAAAGAACGCATATACGACGTGATCGGTTTTCAGGGCCCCGCTCATGTATGCAGCAAGGGAAATGAGGCCGATACAAATAAAAACGGCTAACGAGACAAAGAGGATTTTCGGGCGCGCACCGTATTCCTTCCGGCGATTCGCGTCAAACCAGAGCGGAAAAAGGGAAATCACGATAAATGCGTAAGAATACAAATATAATAGGTCCATAGAAACTCCTTCAAATTATGATTTATCCAGTATTCTATTTTACTTGCGTATCAGTCCCGAAACCTCTGCCTGAAGGTCCAGTAGTTTCGATTCGGTATTTTCGAGGCTGAATTCCTGGAGAGCGGTCTCTATGAGGGTCAGCGTGCTTGCCAGGGCCTGCTGGCTTTCGGCTGCTTTCTCGCCGGATACATCGGTTATTGACCTGATAATCTCCACGGCCAGAGAGACGCCCTGCAGGGTTCCCGCAACAGAAAGCATCGAGTCTTTCTCCTTGAGAATTCCGGTACTGACTGCCTGCAGCATGGTTGAAACGCCCAAAACCTTGTTTTGAATATCATTGATCAAGAAGGAAATATTGGTAAGGGAATCCTCGGTACCGACTGAAAGCTTTCGCACTTCCTTCGCGACCACATCAAATTCCTTGCCTTTGTTTCCGGCGCGGGCCGCCACGATGGACGCGTTGATCGAAAGGACCTTGGTCATCGTCGCAATGTCGGACATGATTGTCAGGATATCGGAAATCTTTTTCGATTCTTCCAGGAGCACGCTCGTCTCCGTCGATGCGGCGGTGATGCTTTCGGCCAGGGTTACCACGTTGGCTTGAACGTTATGGGATAGGTTAAAACCCTGCTCGGTTGTACTGGCGAGATTTTCCGCCACGGCGCAGACCTGTTTGGCATTTTGCTGGATGTTTTCATTGAACTGGTTAAGGGACGTGATTGAAGACCGCAGGCTTTCCATGACATCTTTAGTCTTCTGAAGCCGGCGATTTTGATTGAGCTGATCGGCAAGAAATCCATGCACCGAACTCAAATACGCATCCTGCTCCGTCAAGCGCTCATGGTCTCTAGAGGCCGCCCGTGCATCTTCCGCGCGAAGGGACTCAAGACGATCCTCATCAATTTTTGCACTTTCCGGAACGGCATCCGGAAGAGACTGCGGCGCGAGCATTTCCGCTTTGACGGACTTACTCAGCAAAAACAGCAGAAACGCCGCTGCCAGATCGACGCCGACCACGGATGCGACACGCAATTCCACAGAGGTTATGAGCAAACCCAAAATCGCGTGAAGCAGCGCAGCTCCAACTAATGCAAAAATAACACGTCTATTCAATTACGACGCCGCTTGGAACAAGGAATGTCAATGTCTGCAGACTTGTCGCCTGCCAGGTAATGTCCTTGTTTTGCTGGATTTTTATCTGATATTTTTTGTCAGCCGGCACACTCGGAAGTTTCATAATCCATTTGGCGATCGCTTTGATGCCGCTGGAATTCAAGAAGGTCAATTGACGCACATTGGCTTCAACGGTTTTAAATCCATGTTCAATCGAGCCGGTATGAATTTTTTCAAACAACGGGTCGAGCAGAACACTCGGATCCTGCATATCGATATCGCCGACAATGACTACCGCAACGCCGGTTGGAGTATCTTTTACTTCAATTGAAACTTTTCCCTGTGTAATCGGTTCAATATTAAGTTTGTTCATGGTATATCCTTTATTATTTGCTGGTGTGCTCGAGGGTGATAGTAACTTTATTTCCCTTCACGTCCAGAGACATTTTTGCACCGGTTTCATACCGGATACGGACAATGCCGAGTTGACTCTTTGAATCGGTACGGACTGCGGATTCCTGCATTTTCTTGATGTAGGCCGCCAAAGGTTCCCCTTCCATCGCGCTTCCCCAGTTTGACTGAAGGCTCGCTATCGATTCCGGAGTTGAAGAATTGGTGACAGAGACGATAACTGATGTCCCTTCACTGTTCAATTTTACGCTGACACCAGTTTCATCATCCCCGGTGGCGTATTTAACCGCATTTTCGAGGAGTTCGCTCACGGCCATGGCTATCTTGTCAGCCAAGGTAGGATCCGTAAAGCTTATCGCCAGAAAATTCTGGATGAACGCCCGGACCACGGCGATATATTTCCAGCGCGGTCCGAATTTCAACTCGATATACCCAGGTTGTTCTTTCTCTATCTTATCCATCAGTACCTCCAATTCAATACAATTAAGTGTAACTGAAAATGCCTAATTGTCAATTAATTACCGTCACTACCTGTATATCGGCAGAATATTTCAAATCCCCAAACAATCGCAGGTTTACTTAAATGTTTTTTTCACCACTATGGCTTTATGCGGGCACATTTCCTGACAGCAGAAACAGCGGATGCATTTTTTATAGTCATACACCGGCGCTTCTTTTTTACTGCCGTTTTTAAAGGCAAGGGCTTTTCCCTCGACAGGGCAGGAGTCGACGCAGATTCCGCATTTGATGCACTTGTCCTTCTCGATAACAGGTTTCGGGAAAAAGAGATTGGCGATAAAACCGTTAGTTTTTTTGATCTTGTTGTCCAGAGGCTTGCGGACTACATTGAAATCTGGAGAGAAAAAAGCCGCGATCGGGCTGCCGACGATTTCAATTTCTTCTTCGAGCCAAGTTCCCAACCCCGCATCCTTTCCGTAGGTGTTGGTCGGAATAAAGGAGGGATCAAGTCCGATAATACGGCAAAAAGTGCTGTCCAGGGCGATCGGGTCCCGGGAAACCAGAATGCAGTTCATCTGTACGGGAGTTCCTCCTCTCGGGCCGTTTCCTTCCATCGCGAAAATACCGTCCATGATAAACAACCGGGGCTTCAAAAACAGGTTGATATCCACGAGCATCCTGGAGAACTGCACCGGATTTGGAATTTTCACATGGAATGCCGCCTTGTTGAGGCCATATATGCAGCCGAACTGATTTTTAACGGCACCGGTGACGCGGGCCAGGGCATGGGTTTTCATTTTGGGCAGGCTGACGATTGCATCGGCGTCGAGGCAGGCGTTGGCGATATCGAACTGTTTCCATACCTTTCCCCCGGGAAAGTCTATTGTTTTTCCTTTTTCGAAGTCGGCAAGAGGTATGCGGTATTTTTCTGCGACAGAGGCAAAGCCCGACTTGGCAAGACTCGGACCGGGCTTTTCGAAGCCGGGGGAGTCACCATAGGAAACAGCGAGGCCTGCCTCGGTAAACAGACGGCACGCCGCGTTGAACACGGACGGATGGGTCGTAACCGCATCATCGGGCTTCGAGGTCGCAAGATTATTCGGCTTGAGAAGCACTTTCTCGCCCTCTTTGACGATTCCATCCAAACCGCCGATCAGATCGACGCCTTTTTTGACGGCGGCAAATACCGCCTCTTCATCATAGCTTTCACAGCGCACGAGCGCGACCTTGCTTTTAGTCATACGTTTCCCCTTGTACGGCACATACTAGCAAAAAAAAGCCGCCTGAACCATATTCAGACGGCTTTTCGTTACACAAATGAGTTTTTTTTTACGGCTGCCAGTTCAGAAGCGGGTAACCCGATACAATCTTCCAAACGGGAAGAGTCGCAAAATCCCATCCAAAGCTTGAAAACAGAGCGGATGACTGCATGTTTGCCGTCGATTCGGAAGTACCCTTGCCCGTGTCAATCTGCAAAGTAGTAGCGCCATCATAATAGGAAGCGTTGATTGTGCCGCTCACACTGGTGCCGACCAGGCCGCCGGTAGCGCTTAACCCGGTTACCAGACCGACCGCATAGCACCGGTTCACCGGAAATGCCCCGCTGTTATTCATTCCTATTAGGCCGCCGACATCGGTGGTTCCATTAACCGCACCTGTTGCATAACAATCGCCGACCATTGCTCCGTTGTTGAAGCCGATTAAGCCGCCGATGGTCGGCACTGCTGTGCCGAGTATCGATCCTGTCGCATAACTCTGGTTGACTGTTCCGCCGTCAATCTCGCCGATGAGGCCCCCGAGAGCTCCCATAGAAGTAGCGGTTAGGTTAACGCTCGCTCCGCACCTCAAGACAGCTAATCCCGTACCCTGACTCCAGCCGATCAAGCCCCCTGTTTTCGTATATGCGCTGATAGTCCCATCAACGGTGCAATCGGTCACAGTTGTGCTTCCGGAGTTAAATCCAATGAGACCGCCCGCACTGCCCCAGGTCGAAATAAAATTTATCGCCGTCAGCTTGACGTTCTTGATGACCGCCCCGTTGGTATAGCCGAAAAGGCCGCGGTCCGCCGCCCCCGGAGAGTTGATGGTCAAACCAGTGAGAACAAAACCGTTTCCGTCAAAACCGCCGGTAAAGTTGGTCGTCGCATCGCCTATCGGCAGCCAGTTTGTTTCGCTGGCAAGACTGAAGCCCGCAGTGAGCTGGAAAAAACTGCTCCTGAAGTAATTCATGTTCATCAGCTGCGTAATATTGGATATCAGGTACGGTGTGCCTGCCGCTCCATCACCGCCTGCGAAATCCGGCACAAAATTGGCGGTGGCGGTTTGAGACATGGCCGTACCCACGGTCAGCGTGGTGCTCGACAGAGACACATTCGCAAAGCCCGCGCTGCCTGACCAGGAATCAAAGCGGTAGCCGGGATTCGCTGTGGCGGTAAGGGCCACGGTGCTTCCCGGAATCCTTTCAATGAAACTCACAGGAGTCGCGCTTCCGTTCGCTCCGTTGTTTATAGAAACCATCACGGTCTTTGCTATGGCTATCGTATACAGCCTGACCGTGATGCCGTCTTCTGCGGTCACCTGCACGGTGATCAGGTTCGCTCCATTCGGCGCGTCAAGCATCATGGATCCCGAATTGGAACCGGAAGCAACCGCTGAATAGCTTCCGCCGTTTATCTTTGCCTGGATCGTTGCCCCGGCAAAGGAAGAGGTCGGAGTAACCGATACCATACTGAACGAATTGGTGGCGCTGGAAGTATAACTGGTCACTGCGGGCAGGAAGGATGGAGACAATATCAGGGGGCTGACGACGAGGGAAGTTAAATCCGCATCGGCGCTGAGCCCGAAGAGGACAGTAACTGTATAGGTTTGAACCGATAGGTCGGCTGCAGTTACCGTATAGGTTACGGGGGAGGTAAAGTCCTGCGCGACGCCTGGAAGGGGGGAAATACTCATACCGGTGTAGGTTATCACCGTGGGAAGATTCGTCACATTCGTTCCCAGGGGAACGGTGACCGTAATGTTCGTTCCGGCGATAGTGCCGTTGGCGGCAGGACTGGTAAAGCCGAACGCAGTGACGGCTTTCGCGGAACTGGGAGCAGGCCCTGAAAGGGTAGTACCGAAGGCAAGGGTCATTGAAGGCGCCTTATATTCACAATACAGAAAATACTCGCTTGCGTTCGCGTCAGGCACGAGGGTAAACGCAAAAGTCTTCGCTGCGGAGATAGTTCCGGTCGGGGCGAAAGTTTTTAAAAGCTTTCCGTCCTTGTCATACAGGGCGACGTTCCCCAAAGTACGGCCTGCGGCATCAGGGGTAATTGTGCAGGTCAATTCCGAGACCGCAAAACCCGGCAGCAGCGAGGTACCAATATTTCTGAGGTTCAGAAATTTCTTGACAAGAATTCCGGGCGTTGCGGAGTTAAATGTATGAGACGTTGAAACGGAAAAATCCACTGTCAAATCAGGCGACGTCATCGGGCGGAGGGTAAGGTCGAAGGTTTTCGTTTCTCCCGCTACAAGGGTGACATTCGGCACCATCGCGCCCGATGCATCCCCGTCGATTAATCTGGTTAACGGAGAATCGCCGCCTGAGCCGCTTGTACCCGAGCCGCTTGTGCTGTTTGGACCGCCGCCCGAAAGGGCATTGAATTCGGCATCAGGCAACTGCATAAGCTCGAGAAAAGTACCGGAAAACGCGGGATCCTTGCTTATCCTTGCATCGAGCTGATCAACAGAAAATAGAAAACCTATTCCCTCATACACACCCGGCGGAATATCGGATGATTCAAAGTTTTGACCCGGAGTAACCCGGTACGGTCCGTACAGGGTGCCGGGAATACCGCCGTTACTGCCGATAGTGCGGATATATAGATAACCGGATCCCTGAATGAGCGCCCTTTCAGAAGAAAGGGAGGAACCAGATTCAAGGGAAGCAATGGTAAGCGAAATAACCGGCTTGCCCTTGTCTTTCCAGGCGGGCATAAAGCCGAATGAACAGGCGGAAAGAAAAAGAAAACTAAAAAGAACACACACGAACGCAGAAAACATCCGTTTATTCATCTGATATACCTCACTAGGTTTACTATAGTTTATTCAGTAATAGAAAACCACAGTTTGAGGGGGGGATAATGGAGATTTTACACTAGAAATCAGCTGTCTGAAACCGGGAATGCATCTCGATGAAGAGCTCCGTACCGACTTTACGGAAAACCGCCGTTATTTGACGGTCTTCTCCTCAATCCAATATCCCTCGCGTTGTAATGCCCATGCAGTCTTGTCTCATACTCTCTCGTGGGCAGAACCTTCTCCGAATATAGTGGAGACCTCTTCACCTCGTCGCGGGTAAGATTGACGAATACCTTCGATTCATCAATCATTTAATCCTTGTAAACTGCTCTTAATATTGTTCTTTTTCATCAAGCACGGGCAAAACCAGGAAACGCATGCAGAAAAGGTACATTTTTTGGAATCTCTGGATACGAAAAA
>JAYVSC010000011.1:0-21873 GCA_043775705.1 Spirochaetales bacterium
CGATTGTGACGGTTTTGCCGAAAGCCGGTTCCCAATAGGTATTAACCCGGTTCGTCATTTCGTAACAATGGCGGCGCGTGATGCCCGTACCGTGTGCAAGAAGGCCTTGAATATATTTCGAAGTGTCGTAATCCCAGAAGTCAAGGAGAAACTGGATGAAGGGGTGTCCGGTAGGTTTCGTGACGACAGGTTCGGCATACGAAAAGCCTTTGGTATTGAGCAGTGCAAGCAGTCGTTCCGTTTCCGATGCGTTGATGTTGAGCTGTTTCAGTTGGGCAAGGGCGATATCGAAGGACAGGACTTGGGCGACCGGAGTCCTTTCGGCTTGTTTGCCGGGAATGCCCTGTTCCAGCCATTTGTAGGCGGTCAAAAGGGCGGCATCGCGATCCCGTTGGTGGGTTGTACGTCCATACGTCAGGGTTTTGGTGAGCGGGTCCACGAACTGGACATAATAAAACCCGTTGTTTCTCTTATAACAATAAAGCGGGCGCATCATTCCTCTCTTTTCTGTCAATTCTTCTGACAGAAAACCGATTAATAATGGCCCGCTTTAACGGGTTTCTTATACAAGTTCTTATAACATAAGAACTTTACTTTGAGCCACGATGGATTCGAACCATCGACCCACGCCTTAAAAGGGCGTTGCTCTACCTACTGAGCTAGTGGCCCGAACAGTTAAGATAACGAGGAACAAAGTATATCAATTCAAGTCTTTTGTCAACCGTCAAAGCGAATATAAAATTAACCGCCGATTCCCTTCTTCCGGAAGAGCGGGTACAGAACAGCGAGCCACAGGGCGCTGGAGGCCAAAAAAGCCAAGGCGGGGAGAATTGAGGGAAGCCGGGCATACTCGGCGATCCAGAAGGTTGGCAAAATACCGGCCAGGTACTTATATGGGCCCTGCACAAAGAAGGGAACGGCGAGGCCTGCGAGAATCAGACCCGAAAGCTTCGCCATGGCCATACCTTCCACCCGGTTGGACGAAATAGAGGTGATGAGCACTGACATGATCACAGACACGAGGGGCATGAACAGGGACAGAGCGAAAAGAGTGCCGTATGAAAGGCCGGACAGGCCGAACGCAAGAAGGACAACGGCCGACGCACAGGACGAAAGAAGGGCGGGAATGACGAGGCGGGATAGTATATAGCCCTTTTTACCGACCGGGGTAACCATCATGTAGGGTCCCACTCCTTCATCCCGTTCTTCGAGAATCACCATGGAAGACGCAAAGCAGAACATAAACGGGGTGAGTATGCACAAAAAGAGGTCCGCGAGCAGATAATAGGGCCGGATGAGAAAGGGCATCCCGGTGAACTTTTCCAGGACTTTCTCGAGCCGGGGGATGCCGAAATGGAAGGCCGTACCCGCAAGAAGGGGGGCGGCGCAGGCGACGGCAAGCATGGAATCGGCGTAAATCTGACGGATAAACATCCGGAATGAGGCTCCAATCATGGGTTTACTTCCTTTCCTTTGTTTCGGAACATACGGGTCGAAGCGGCGCGGGCGGCAAAGAAAGCGATCGCGATCCAGAGTGCGAGCAGGAGTATACTGACAAGCGGCTTGGTGTGATTGGCAGGATTGCCGTCAAGCAGACACATCACGAGCACGCCGGGATGAAGGAGCATTGCCGGGGGCCTGAAACCCAAGAAATATGCGATGGCGGGCAGGAAGACGACGATCTCGGCGGGAACGGTGATAATCAGGAACTGGTTGATTGTCTTCGTTCGGGCACCGAAGCAGATACCGATCAGGGTAAAAAGGCAGGAGCCCAAAAATACGCCGCTCACAAAAGCGGGATGAAGGGAGCCGCCGCTGCCGAGCATGATGACGATGCCCGAAAGCACCGAAATAACGGCGATCGAAAGCATTTTTGCCGCGACATATTCCCCTGTCCGCGCGGGGGAAACCGCAATGCTGGGCAGGACGTTTTCGCCTTTTTCAAAGAGCAGAATGGCGCCTATGAAAAAAAGCCCGAGCGCAGCCGGATCGGAAAACACCGTGAGCGTCCGTCCGGCTTCTTTCCATGCAGCGGGAAAAAAATTGAGTATCACGATATATAAAACAGATACAAACAAGTACAGTGCGTAAAATCCGTACCGCGCCTGAAAACGCATATCCGCGAGAGTCAAGGCGATGATCCGTCTCATTCCAGCCCCCTTCCCGTTATGTCGATGAAAATATCCTCAAGGGTCGGCTCCTGGCTGTGAATCGAGGTCAGCCTGTTCTCCCTGATAAGGGTGAGGAGGTTTTCATCGGCGTTCGTCGCGGAGCAGAGCACCTCGCCCTTCCCGTCCTTTCCCCAGCTGTATTTGATCCGCGTATCGCCCCGGGACAATACCAGGCTGCGCGGGGTATCCTGGGCGCGGATGGTGCCGTCGACGATGAACGCGACCCGGTCGCAGAGCTCCGCGGCATCATGCATGTTGTGGGTGGTCAGAATGATGGTCCTTCCCCTGTCCCGCTCGGCCTTGATGATATTTTTCATGATCCGCGCATTCGTCGGATCAAGGCCGGATGTAGGTTCATCAAGAAAGAGTATCTCGGGCTGATGGGCAAGGGCTTTTATGAAATTGAGCCGGGATTTCATTCCTTTTGAAAAAGCCGATACCCGCTTGTCCGCATCTCCTTCAAGGCCGACCATTGCGAGCAGATCCATGGCGGGGATGGGTTTCTTTTTATACAGGGACGCGAAAAATTCGATGTTTTCCCGTGCGGTGAGTTTTTCGTAGAGGCTCGGAAATTCAAAATCCACCCCGACCTTTTCATAAAAGCCGTCGCCATGACGGCGCACATCGATGCCGCCGACGATTACCTGTCCCCGGTAGCCGCCGAGCACGCCGGTCAAAATTTTCTGCAGGGTGCTCTTGCCTGCGCCCGACGGACCGAGAAAGCCGAAAATCTCCCCGCTGCCCACTTCGAAACTTACCGCGCGGATAAAGGGCTTGGCGGTATAGCTGAATGAGACATCCTGTACAGAAATCATGGATTTACCTCCCCGAACATATTCCGGACTACGCCGGTAATAAGCATTTCAAGTACCTCATCGAACACCGTTTCCCCTATTTCACGTTTATGCAGCAGCATCAAAAAAATGCCCCGGAAGGCTGCCGAATACCGCACGCAGTCGGCCGGACCAAGATGTGGAAGCAGACTGAAGATCTTCGAAAAAAAAGCGTTATCGTCGTCCTGATGGCTCGCGACCACGTCAGGAGGAAGGCGGCGCATCAGGATTTCAAGTTCCCCGCCCGAAATCAGTTTCGGAAGGAAGGACAAGGAAATATCCCTGTACGAGGAATAGAGTATGGCCGTCAGCGCACCGGGACTGACTTCCCTGACAGACGCAAACCGGGCGGCAATCGACTCCTGCGCTGTATCATGGTACTCATTGATCACCTCAAAAAACAGCTCTTCCTTTGAACGGAAAAAAAAATAAAACGCGCCCTTGGAGATGCCGGCAGCCTTGGCAAGCTCGTCGACGGAGGTTTTGCGTATTTCGCTTTCCAGCAGACATTTTTTCGCTATTTCCTTCAGCCGGCTTACGATCTGTGTTTTTTCATTATCTGAAAACGCCTTTGCCATATTCTTCCTTTCGTCAATACCATATGACCGATAATGTATTTATAGTCATAAGCCCAGCATTTGTCAATGGCTAAAAATAGGAAGCTTTTTTTTCGATTGCGCTTAGGGAAAAAATCACCTATACTAAAACAATAATCAATTCAGGAGGAATTCATGGCAACTAAGGCAATGGATTTATTTGAAGCCTATTCTCAAAATAAACTTCCAATGGACGAAGGCTATATTGTTTCATCATTTTTCAAACAGGACAGTGCATACTGCATATATGAAATTGTCTCGTATTCTGCCGTAAAAGACTGTTTTTCGACCGGCGACAGCATAACGCTCCAAACCAACGGAAAAAAACTGTATGTGCTGGTCGAACCGTCAACCTACCCCCACCGGACGACAGAACCCTATTGCCGCTCAAAGGAAGACCAGATCCAGCTCCGTTTCAGCGAGGCAAATATCATAACCACAAAAAGCCAGGCCAGAATCATCTATAACAAGGAACCCCAGCAGGCAATTTCGGCCTTTACTGTGCTCCGACCTGAGGGACTGAACTTCGCTTTCCTTTTTTATTCCCTTCCCGATGTATTCGCTTCAATGGAGCTGTTTTTCTCGAAAACCCTCAGCAAGGAAGCGGGAATCGCCCAAATCGATGCAGCGAAAGCCGCAAAACAGATTGCCGCCCTGTGCGAAAAATCCCTTACCTGGCCGAAAGACGAATAAAGTGCGTCTCGTAGTCGTCTACGGCATTAAAACCGCCGACTACGGTTATTTCAGCCAGTTTTATCCCTCCCGCCGTATTAATGAAGAATGCGAACACCGGAGCATCCCGCTCCGGTTTTTATTTCCCCGCGACGTTCCCTCATTTCTTGCCGAAACAGCATTAAAGCCGGACATTCAACATACCGTTTTTCTCATTCGCGGCCTTGTCGCGCCCGCCGTGGTCAGCCTGATAGAGAACTCAGGCTTCCGCACGATAAATCGGGGACAGAGCTTGATACTCGCAGGCGACAAACTCCTCACCGCCCGATTCCTCGAAAAAAACCGTTGGCCGACTCCCGCTACAAACCGTGCGGAAGAGGCGGACGCGGCCTCTTTCCCCCTGGTAGCGAAACCCCGTTTCGGCAGCCGCGGCGAGGGAGTGCGTCTTGTGTACACTGTAGATGAGCTGAAAAATCTGCCCGAGAACACGATAGTGCAGAAATTTATCGAGAGCTCGGCGGGTCGCGATCTCCGCTTTTTTTTCGCGGGCAACGTTATTCTCGCCATTGCCGCGCGCGAAGGCGCGGACGGCTCATTCATCTCGAATGCGTCTGCGGGCGGCCGCATGTCTCTTCCGCCGTTTCCGGACGAGCTGCTTCTTCCCTGGAAAAAAATGGTACATGATATCGCGCGCGCTTCCGGTTTGTGGTACGGGTCTGTGGACTTTTTGTATCTTGAATGCGCAGAAGCGTCAGAAAAAACAAGAAGCCTGCTTCTGACAGTCTGCGAGATCAACGGCTCCCCAGGCTTCGAGGCTCTCGAAAGGGATTGCGGATTGAATATCGCGGGCGCGCTTATCGATACAATTCTCGAGGATTTTGTCGGCTAAAGTTACTTCTCCGAGAAGTCACTTCTCTCCGAGAAGCTGCTTCAGCTCGCGGATTTCGGCGGCGAGCTTGGAGCGGTCGAGTTTCTGGTATTTGGGCGGAACCATTTCGCGGCTGGTGCATTCAAGGACGGCGACGAGGTTCTGGAGCTCTATTTCATAGGGATAGGCCGGGGGAATAAAGTCGCGGATAGTTTCGTCAAGGTCGTCCTTTGTGACGATGGCGCGGTTGTCCATGGTCGCGTTCATCTTGGCGCGCACGAGCATTGCCTCGATGTCGGCGCCGGAAAGCTCGAATTTGAAATTCCTGAAAATATCGTTCAGCGGAAAATCCTTGACCTTGATATCGAGTTTGCGCTGCAGGGTTTGAAAAAGCTCGACCTTGTCCTCCACCGTCTCGGGATAGAAGAGGGCGAGATGCTCCTCGGCCCTGCCCTGGCGCTTCAAGTCGATGGGTAAAAGGTCGGGACGGCAAGTAATCAAAAACCAGATGATTTTTCCACGGTATTCGGTATTACCCATAAAGTTCGCGATCTGGGCGAAAACCCGGTTCGAGGTACCCGAGTCGCCGTCGGAGTCCCGGTCGCCCAAAAAGGCGTCCGCTTCGTCGATCATAACCGCGACCGGAGCCATCGCCTTCAGTATGTTCAATACCTTTTCCAGGTTCGACTCGGTGGCGCCCTGCCATTTCGAGCGGAAGTTCCGCAGCTTTACCATGGGCACGCCGATCTCGCCGGCAAAGGCGGACACCATGAAGGTTTTTCCGGTGCCTATCGGGCCGGCTATCAGGTAGCCCATCGGAAGCACATCGGTCCTTCCCTGCTTTATCGCCTTGGCGGCGCTCTTGAACCGCTTTTTGACGAACTCATGTCCGGCGACATAGGAAAGATCATGGTCGGTATCGAGGAACTCGAGAAGGCCGGCCGCCTCGTTCTCGATGATGCCGCGCTTGCGGTCCCTCAGGTAATCAAGGGTGATGGGCTTGTCCTCCTGGTAGGACTCGGCGACAAGCTGGTTTAAATTCAACAGGTTCAAGCCGGAGGTGAGGGCGCCCATGCGCTCGGGGGTAAGGCCGCGTTCGAGGATGAGCATGCCGCGGCTTTCGAGAAACTCGAGAAACTGGGTGCGCACCTGTTCCCCGGGAAAGGGAATGGTCACCTTCACCATCGAAGGTGAATTGATCAACCGGGGATTGCTGTCGGTGAGGTTTTCGGTCATCAGGATTATGGATATGTCGCCGCGGGTAAACTGGGGCTCATGCGACCAGCGGTTCAATGTAACCAGGCAGTAGCGGTCTATTTCGTCCAGGTGGCCGATTTCGTCGGCAGGGATGATGGTCTCGGCATAGTCGATGATGAGGACAATCCTGAGTTCCTTCGGAATATTCATGACAAAGTAACGCTCAAGGTAGTCAAAGGCTTTCAGGGGATCCTTGGACAGGAAATCCTCGACCGGCACATTTGGATAGCGGGCGCTCATGGTTTTCAGGTAGTCTTTTTCCATCTGCGACATGCAGAAGGATATTCCGCTCGATTTATCGTAAAAAACGATGATGTCCCGGTTTCCGAACAATACCTCGGAAATATAATCCTGGATCTTCACGAACATGAATTCGCCCTCATTCATCTTGTGGGGCAGAAAATCACGGATATTTCCATGCACGCAGTACAGATTGGCGGTTTTTGAACAGTATTTTACTGAAAGTTCCTGGGCCCAGACCGGCAGTATATTGATATAATCCAGGTTCTTCTTGATAAGCTGCTGACTTTCACTCATTGCGCTGGCCTCACTCTTCTCTCTTGTGTTCATTAAACACCAGAAAGTGCAAATGCACAACCGAATACCGGCTTGTTTTTTATCCCGCTTTACAGTACTTTAGGGACATACCAACCGAGAAGGAGTCTATTATGGCTTACAAAATTTCTGACGCATGCATCAATTGCGGAGCCTGCGACAGCGAATGTCCAGTGAGTGCGATCAGCGAAAAGAACGGCAAACGCGTCATCGATGCCGACACCTGTGTCAGCTGCGGTGCCTGTTCGCCCGTTTGTCCAGTCGAAGCAATATCCGAAGAGTAATCGGGCCGATATGAATAAAAATAACCGTAAAAGCATGCTTTCACGGTTATTTTTTTTATCTTGAGCGAGGGAGAAATCGATGTTTAAAAAGATACTCGCGGGGTACACCTCGGTTCTGCTTGCAGCCCTTCGTTTTCTCATCCTTCTCGGCGTATGCATAGGCACCGGCATGCTCTTTGTGTATCCCCTGTGGCGGCTTGCTTCTTCCCGTCCATCAGTCTATACCCTCATATTCATCATAATTTTTTCACTGGTCATCATCGTTTTTGCCTTTAAAGCCATACGCACCGCCTGGAAGCAGGATTCCCGCCGTTTTCTCCTGTCTCTTGCCCGCAAAGCCTCCCTCTTGGCCGGAATATGCGTTTCAATTGCCCTTGTCATGAACTATCAGCGTGCTGCCGCCGGTGTTGTCCTGCTGGTGACCATAGGTCTCTACGGATTTCTTGCGTTCGGTTTGTCCGCAGACCGGAAAACCGGGAATTCCCCCACAGCGAACACATGAAAAAAAACCGATTCGCGGTATCCTCACTCTTCCTTCCGGTTTTTACCCTCTTTTTTTGCTTCCTCATATCCCCGGTCCGCAGCGAAGCAGGACAGGAAACCTATCCCCGCATCCCCCGCCTGAACTCAATGGATCCGGTGTTCAGCCAGTACTCGGACGACGTGGCACTTGCGCGCATCGCCCTTGCAAACGCCAAAATAAGCGCGGACATTCCCGTCCACCTGTATTCATACATCGTGCAGAAGGATGACAGCCTCATCGCCATCGCGGCGCGCTGCGGAATCCCCTATGACGCGATCGCAAGCCTCAACCGCATTCCATCGATGCAGGAACCGATAGCAGGAAGGCGCATTCTGCTGCCGACTCTGCCGGCCCTTTATCTTCCGGCCAAGGCAGGAAATACCCTCGAAAAGTTGCTGCTTGCCTCCTATGATGGCGGGGATCCTTCCATAATTTCCTTTTCAGTCCGCTCCGCATCGGCACCGGGGGAAGGGGTGCGGACAGTGCACTGCCTTCCCGGCATCACTTTTAACGGCACAATCCGTGCGTTCTTTTTGTCCCCCTCATTCCGTTTTCCCCTGCCGGAGGGGATTCTCACCTCATCGTTTGGAATGCGGAACAATCCGGTCAGCGGAAAACTGATATTTCATGAGGGTATTGATCTTGCGGCCCCGCGGGGAACCCCGGTATTCGCCTGCGCAGACGGTTCGGTTGAAAACTCGGGTGTTGATCCCGTATACGGCAATTTCATCATTTTAAGGCATGAGGGAGGCAGGGAAAGTCTGTACGGCCACCTTCAAACTATCCAAATCGAGTTGCATCAAAAGGTCAAATCCGGTAGTATTATAGGTACAGTAGGTTCAACGGGACAGTCAACGGGACCTCATCTACATTTCGAGATACATGAAAACGGTATACCGAAAAATCCGGCAGGATTTATTAAAGGGAATTAAGGAAATATGAAAAAAGTATGGGGCATGTCGGCCGGTTTACTGCTTTTTTTAAGTATAAACGCCTCCGCTGCAGACAGTTTCCGCGTCAGGTCAATGGCCGTTATTTCCGTCGACAGCCAAAAAAGCGAAGCCCAAACGGTCGAGCTCGGCTATAATGACGCGGTAGGCATCCTTTTCCCCAAAAACACCACCTTTCTCAAGGGCGTCGAAATCGAGATCAAAATTCCCCAGGATATTCTCGCCTTCAGGAATACTATGGCCTACGGCGTATACCGGCAGGTGCAGCCCCTTCCTTCCCAGGCTACGATCGACTATCAGGGCGAACAGGTTACCCTCCAGCCCCTTCCCTCGCGCCTGTCCTTTGTTCTCCAGATTCCCCTCCAGAAAAACCATAATCTGAAAACCGGCCCCTATTCGACGGTGCTTCCCACTATTTACGACGCATCGAAAGGACCTCTCCTGTTCCGCCTGCTGCCGATCATGAAAGGACTTCCGGAGAATATCGAAACCCTCACGTTTTCAGTCAAGATCAAGCCGATCCTTACTGAAGAAGGCGGCTTTCAGCTCAAAATCCTATATCCCCAGGAAGGCGCCAAACCGGTCAGCGTGAGGATCGACGAACTGCTGATCAGCAATCCGGAGGCAATGGCCGTCCTCCCCAGCGGGATTCATCATCTTTCCATCGTCTCGGACGATTTCAGAAACGAGGTGAGGATGTTTACCGTTGAATCGGCGAAAGTGACCGAGCTTAGCGTCACCATGCAGGACACGGTGCCACGCCTTTATCTGGTCGCGCCGCAAAACGCGCGCATCTTCCTGGATAACCTCCCGGTGGAAAACTTGAAAGAAGGCTTTATCATCGAACCCGGGGAGCATACGGTCCAGTTCAAGATCGGCGACTACGAGCTGACAAAGCAGATTACCGTAGAAAAGGGAAAAGATTACACGGTTTCAATGCTGATCGACATCAACGTGACCGTAAGCCCGTAAGCGAAAATTACCCTCAAGGTATTCCCGGGGCTTGCCGATATTTAAAATATCGGACAGAAGGTAACCCTCCCACCCACTGACTGTCCGATAGCCTCATAGGCGGGCCGGTTGCAATACACCGGCTCTTTTTATTTTAAAGACCCTCCCCCGATTTGGTTCTTGTAACAATGCCTTGTTTATGCTTTTATAGTAGGTATGTTTGCCAAAGAAACACGTAAAACGACCATATCCATTATATTGATAATTTGTACTGCGATCATCTGCGGAACCAGCCTTGGTTTTGCCCTGGCGCTGACCGACAATCTGCGGAATTCCGAGAACTTCACCGAATTCAACCCGGCCCTGCCGACAAGGATACTCGATATACGCGGAGACCTCATCACCGAATTCGCCTCAACTGAAAAACGCGAGATGATAGCCCTCGACGCCATCTCTCCCCACATGATACATGCCCTTTTAACGCGCGAGGATTCCTCGTTCTATCAGCACCACGGCTTTACCCTGAAATCCGTCGCGCGCGCGGTCTTCGGAAAACTGACCGGACAATCACTCGGCGGCGGAAGCACAATTACGCAGCAGCTTGCGGGAACCCTCTACCTCGACCGGAGCGATATCTCCCTGACGCGCAAAATCAAGGAACTCTGGTGGTCCTTGCAGCTCGAGCGCAGGTATTCCAAGGACGAGATCCTCGAGCTCTACCTGAACAAAATGTATTTCGGAGGCGGCACCTACGGGGTCAACGCGGCGGCCAAATTCTATTTTGGCCACTCGGCCTCGGAAGTGACCCCGGCGGAAGCGGCTATCCTCGTAATCCAGCTCGCAAACCCGTCCTATTACAATCCCTTCGAGCATCCGAACCGGGCGATGGAAAGGCAGCAGGAAGTGCTCCGCCAGATGGTTGCCAAGGGCTACCTGGACAAAAAAACGGCCGATGATTCCTTCAATGACTATTGGGCAGCCTTTGACTATACCCGAACCGGAACGTCTGCCTGGAACAACCGGAACGACAAAGCCCGATGGTTTTCGGAATATGTGCGCGGCCAGCTTGAAACCCTCATTTACGGGACCATGGACATCTATTCGGGCGGCTATACCGTGCACACGACGCTCGACCTGAACCATCAGGCCGCGGCCGACAAGGTGATGGCAACCTATATCGAAATCGCGAACAAGAGATTCAAGAACTCGAGCGCGGCGCGGTTCGCCCAGGGGAACCAGTACGGCGAGATCACAGAGCTCGTCGCTCTTGCCTTCGATCTGCCCCAGCTGGCGGTTTCGGCCGAGCGCGTCCATATCAAGGCTTTTTCCTATTACAGGGATAAAATCAATCCGGTCGTGGACGTGATGTCCATCATGTTCGGCCTGGACAACCTCAAGACAGAAACGAATAAATCAAACGCCAATACTCAGTCAGCTGCGGCAAAAACGACGGTTGAGGGAACCCTGGTAACCCTCGAAAACGATACCGGCTACATCACTGCCCTGGTAGGCGGAAGTAAATTCGAGGAATCAAACCAGTTTATCCGCGCAATCCAGGCGAAAGTACAGCCGGGAAGCACATTCAAACCCCTGTACTACTCCGCCGCAATCGATACCCGTAAATACACCGCGGGCTCCATGATCAGCGATACTCCGGTCGTTTTCTACAATGAGGACGGAAGGGCGTATACCCCGCTCAATTTCAAGGGCGAATGGAAAGGCACAGTACTCCTCTGGGAAGCCCTCGCCAACTCGATGAACGTCCCTTCAATCAGGATACTTGACGGCATCGGCTTCGACGCCGCAATCAGCCGCGCCTCAAGCCTCCTCGGCTACAAGGACAAGGCGGAAATCGACAAGGTATTCCCGCGCGTCCACTCCATCGGCCTCGGCGTAATCAGCGTGGCTCCCATCCAGATGGCCCAGGCCTTCGCCGCCTTCGCCAACCAGGGCAAGGAAGTGACCCCGATCGCGATACGCTCGATCGAGGACAGGAACGGCAAAACCATCATCGACGCGGAAAAGGATCTCCGGCTCGAGCAGAAGCGCAAGGGCAACGCGATTCAGCTCGTCAGCCCGCAAAATGCCTATATCATGACTGATCTGTTAAAGAATACCCTCCGCGTCGGTACCCTGAGCTGGGGTTCAGGCTATGAGTCGAAATTCACCTTCAAGGACAAAAACGGAAAGTCATTCGTGATGCCCGCGGCAGGAAAGACGGGAACCACCCAGAACTGGGCTGATGCCTGGACGGTCGGCTTTACGCCCTACTATACCACCGCGATCTGGTTCGGCTTTGACCGCCGGGGCCTTTCCCTCGGACTCGACAACACGGGCGCCACCCTCGCCGGACCCGCCTGGGGCGACTACATGAGCGCCATCCATCAGAGCGAGCCCTACCGCGATTTCGTGCGCCCCCAGACGGGCCTCGTAAGCGCGACGGTCTGCGTGAAGTCTGGACTGCTCCCGACCGAATTCTGCAACGAAGGAACCGTAAATCTGTACTATCTTGACGGAACCCAGCCCACCAGCTATTGCGATTATCATGAAAATGGCGAAAACTTGAAGAGGATATCGATGGACCGGCTCCAGAGCGAAAGTTTCTCCGTAGGCCAAAAACCGATTACGGTGGACACCTCCGCCTTGACCCTGGATCCGTCCCTGTTTTCCGATCCGGAGCCTACCCGCAAGAGCGTTCCCGGACAAAACGACGCTCAGGCGCCCGGGACCGTCCCTGCACCGGCAAGCGAACCGGCGGCGCCGGCATTTAATCCATTGCTCGAATAAAAAAGGAGAGGGAGAGTATGCAGATAGCACTTGAAGACATCAAGGTAAAACGCCGCGTACGGCAAAAACCCGCCGATATCGAGGCGCTGATGGACAGCATGCGACGCTACGGCCTGCTCAATCCTATCACCGTCAATTCAAAATACGTGCTCATCGCCGGACAGCGGCGCTTCGAAGCCGCAAAGCGCCTCGGCTGGCACACGATAAACACCCTCGTGCTTGACAGCACCAACAAGATAAGCGAACTCGAGATAGAAATCGAGGAAAACACCCAGCGCTCCGACTTTACCGATGCCGAACTGATGGCCGCCTACGCCCGCCTCGAAAAACTGCGCAACCCGAATATCTTCCTCCGCATCTGGAACGCAATCTGCAACTTTTTCAGGGGATTGTTCACGCCGAGGGGATAGTTTTCCTGTAAATACACTTGATTTATCCCAAAAAACTTGAAATATCCAAAAACTATAGTATAATGCACTCATTAATGCAGTGTATGCTGCGTATATCCATTTATTTTCAAGAGGAACAATATGAAGAAGCTTTTATTG
Source organism: Spirochaetales bacterium (assembly GCA_043775705.1). GTDB lineage: Bacteria > Spirochaetota > Spirochaetia > Treponematales > Treponemataceae > Teretinema. The sequence goes on from JAYVSC010000011.1 coordinate 12,996, forward strand.
GCCGCCTGCGCAATCACACTGGTTCTGGCGGTTTCGTGCAAACCGGCAGCAGATGACCCCGCAGCAAGCGGACCCACCGCCCCCGATATGGGAGCAATAACCGATGTGACCTCAAGCGGAGCAATAGCCGCTCCCGCTACCCCGACCGAGGCAAAAGCAATACTGACAACCGCACTGGACGCCCTCAACGTTATTTCATCGCCTTCTTCATCCTTTATTGCCTCAAGCATGAAAGCAAGAACAGCCATAACCCCGGTACATGAGAATCTCGCTGATACTTTGACTACCGGCGGCGGCACCATTGTTACGGCTGGTTCTGTCGATATGACCGGCACAGAAATGGATGAAAACACCGCTATTACCGCTAATACCACATACAAAAATGTCATGACCGTGATTATGGCAATGCGCATGACCGGCACCATAACCGGAGTGACAGTCACCGGCGGTGACTCTGTGCAATATTTGGTAAACGGCAGAATGGCATACAATGCTGATATCAATGCGAGCATGGATCTTGTTACCGGCGCGACACAAAATGATTACACCATGTACATGAATATGGACTTTGCCCTTGGTTATGGAACGTTTATGTCTATTAAGAGAGTTTCGGACGGAGTAGGCGCGAAATTCCTCATCAGCTATGCCGCAGCCTTTTCCAAAAAGAATTTCAATCCTGAAACCGGTAAGTTTTCATTTGAAACTGAAATGGCGGCCTCAAATGCGAATCTGAAAGTCTACAATGACGCGACCAACGAGCTGGTCTTCGAAGCGGATATGCCGTTGAGCGAACTTCCCGGAGCAGCCTCAGGAGCTTCAGGCATAAGCATGTTTAATTAGTTCTCTTCGCAATAAAAAAGCCGCCCTTTATCGGGCGGCTTTTTTTTTATTCCGTAATCACCCGCACGAACTTTTTCTTTCCCGCGCGGAGGATTACTTCGCCTTCTGCGTCGAGAATATCGAAAGTGAGGATTGCCTTCACGTCGGTTACCGGTTTTTCGCCGACTGCGGCGCCGCCCTGCTCGACGAGGCGGCGTGCCTCGCTTTTGGTCGCACAGAGGCCCGCTTCGAAGAAAAGATCGAGAACGCCGAATCCCGCGTCGAAGCGCGACCGTTCGAGAGAAACCGTCGGCATCGAACTCTTGTCGCCGCCGCCGCCGAAGGCCGCCTTTGCGCCTGAAAGGGCTTTCTCCGCCTCTTCCTTTCCGTGAATCAGAGCGGTCACCTCATAGGCGAGCCGTTCCTTCGCGCCGTTGATGTTTCCCGCAAGAAGCGCATCGATGTCCGCGACGGAGAGAAAGGTAAAGAGAAGCATAAAGCGCCGCACGTCCGCGTCGCCGGTATTCCGCCAAAACTGGAAAAACTCGTAGGGTGAGGTCATCGAGGGATCGAGGAAAACGGAGCCCTTTTCGGTCTTGCCCATCTTCTTGCCTTCCGAAGTCATGATGAGGGGAAAGGTTAATCCGTATACCTGGGCGCCGTTGATGCGGCGCACGAGCTCGATGCCCGCGACGATATTGCCCCACTGGTCGTCCCCGCCAATCTGGAGGGCGACGCCGTGCCTCTCGTTCAGCTGGAGGAAGTCGTAGCTCTGCAGCAGCTGATAGTTGAACTCGACGAAGCTCAGTCCCGTCTCGAGCCGTTTTTTATATGCCTCGAACGTGAGCATGCGGTTCACCGAAAAGTGGGAGCCGATGTCGCGGAGAAAGTCTATATAGTTGAGCTCGGCAAGCCAGTTCTTGTTGTTGTCGGAATAGGCGGTTTTGCCGTCAAAGCCGATAAAGCGGTCGAGCTGCGCCTCGATGGCGGATGAGTTTGCGTCAATCTGGTCGTAGTTCATCATTTTGCGCATTTCGGTCTTGCCCGACGGGTCGCCGATACGCGCGGTGCCGCCGCCGACCAAGGCGATGCCGCAATGACCCGCGTCGCGCAGATGGCGGAGGGCAAAGGCGGGAAGCATATGCCCGATATGCAGGCTTGAGCCGGTCGGATCAAAGCCCACGTAAAAAGTCACGGATCCGGCGTCCATGAGTCGGGACAGGCCTTCGACATCCGTGCATTGCTGAAAAAATCCACGTTCCTTGAGTGTTTCTAGCGCTTTGTTCATGAGAAAAAAGTATATATATTTTGCTTATTTATGTATACACTGGGGTATAATATAAGTCTCTCTGTAAGGAGTACCGATATGATCCATGGTTTTTTGAGAGTTGGGGCGGCGACGCCTCAGTGCACGGTTGGAGACTGCGGAACCAATACCGCCTCGATTCTCGCACTTATCCGCGAGGCCTCTTCCCGCGGCGTGTCCCTCGTCGTGTTCCCCGAACTTTCGATAACGGGCTATACGTGCGGCGATCTTTTTTCCCAGGATCTGCTCGGCCGGGTTTCCCTTGCCGCCGTCCGTCTTATCGCCGAAAAGACGCGCGAGTTTCCACTCACCAGCATCGTCGGATTTCCCTTTGCGTGGGGCTCCTCAAGATATAACTGCGCGGCCGTCATCTCGCGAGGCACGGTGCTCGGCATCGTCCCCAAGACCCATATACCCAACTACGGAGAATTTTACGAGCTCAGGCATTTCGCACCCGCGCCCGAGGTGATGCAGATGATTCCTGCCGGGGTCTTCGGTCCCGACGCGGTCCCCTTCGGAAAGCGCATCCTTTTCACGGATGAAAAAAACCAGGACCTCAGTTTCGCCGTCGAACTCTGCGAGGACCTCTGGGTGCCCTCCCCTCCCTCCTCATCCCACGCGAGCGAGGGAGCGCTGATCATCGCGAACCTGTCGGCGAGCAACGAAATCATCGGGAAGGCAGCCTACCGCCGATCCCTCGTCACCGCCCAGTCGGGACGCGGCATATGCGCGTACTTGTATGCCGACGCGGGAGAGGGAGAATCCACCACGGACATGGTTTTTTCCGGTCACGACATGATCGCCGAAAACGGAACCCTTCTCGCGGAAAGCAGCCTCTTTTCGTCGGGCCTGATCTGCGCCGATATCGATACCGGACGGCTTCTGCAGGAACGCAGGAGAATGAACACCTTCGCCGGAGCCGGCGCGGGAAATACCGGATACGCAATCGTCAGCCTTCAGCTCGACGGATCGACGTCATCTTCCCCCCTTCAAAGGAAGATTGACATGCTGCCCTTTGTCCCGTCAAAGGAGGACGAGCTTGTCCAGAGATGCGAGGAGGTATTCGCAATCCAGAGCGCGGGCCTCCAGAAAAGACTTATCCATACCGGCATCAAATCGGCGGTCATAGGACTTTCAGGCGGGCTCGACTCGACCCTTGCCCTGCTCGTCACGGTTCGCGCCTTTGACAGGCTGAACATCCCGCGAAGCGGAATCAAGTGCATCAGCATGCCCGGGTTCGGGACCACGAAGCACACGAAGAGCAACGCGGCGAAGCTCGCCTCTGCGCTCGGGACGGATTTGGAGGAAATAAAGATAGACAAGGCCGTGAAGCAGCATTTCCTGGATATCGGTCAGAATCCCGAAACGTTCGACATCACTTATGAAAATTCGCAGGCAAGAGAGAGAACCCAGATACTGATGGACAAGGCAAACCAAACCTATGCCCTGGTCATCGGGACGGGGGACATGTCGGAGCTTGCCCTCGGATGGGCGACCTACAACGGGGACCACATGTCCATGTATGGGGTCAATTCGTCAATCCCGAAAACCCTTGTGCGCTATCTTGTGCAGTACTGCGCCGACAACCCGAGTGCCTTCACCGAAACGGAGCACAAGCATTTCTCGAATATTCTCGTATCCATCCTTGCCACTCCGGTGAGCCCCGAACTGCTCCCACCCGAAAACGGCGAAATTTCGCAGAAAACCGAGCACATCGTCGGACCCTACGAACTCCACGATTTCTTTTTGTACTACATGACCCGCTGGGGATTCTCCCCGGCGAAAATTCTGTATATGGCCGAGCAGGCATTCTCCGCCTCGGCGTACCGCAGACAGGATATCCTGAAATGGATGCAGGTGTTTTACCGGAGATTCTTCGCGCAGCAGTTCAAGAGGTCATGCCTGCCCGACGGACCGAAGGTCGGCAGCGTGACCCTCTCTCCCCGTAGCGACTGGCGCATGCCGAGCGACGCGTCCGCGGCCGTGTGGATGAAGGAACTGGAAAGCATGGAAGAATAGGTCAAGTGCCGCGCCGCGGACAAATGCCGCGCGGCTGGCAACACCGTGCCTCGGGCGCTTTATCAATCCGAGGAGAGATGCCACATCAGGATCGAGCCCGCGCATGCGACGTTCAGGGAATTCACGGCGCCCTTTATGGGGATGCGCACCATTTTGTCGGAAAGCTCCTTGAGCCTTACGCTCATGCCCTTCGCCTCGTTGCCGAGGATAAGGGCCGCGCCTTTCGCGCAGTGCAGGTTTTTCAGCGATGAATCCCCCGTCGAGTCAGTCCCGATAACGGTCAAGCCGATTTCAGTTTTCAGTTTTAAGAGCCAGGCCTCGAGCGCGGCGGCGGATTCCTCGTGGACTACGGGGGTATGGAACACGGCTCCGAGGCTCGAGCGGATGACCTTCGGGTCAAAGGCGTCGACGCAGTGCCCGTGGGTGACAAAAAGGTCCACGCCGAACGCGTTTGCCGAACGTATGAGGGACCCGAGGTTTCCGTGGTCGCTCGGCCGGTCGAAGATCACGATCAGCGGATTTTCGGGAAGGACAATCCCTTCCAGCGCAGGCTTTGCGAGGGAGAGCGTAACCATTATCTCTGCCGGCTCGTCCTTGTCGGAAAGCTCGGCGTATAAGCTTTTTTCGAGCTCGATCACCTCGCCGAATATGTCCCTCCCGATCAGTGCCTTGGCCCAGTCGGAAAGCCTTTCGTAATCCACGAAAATTATTCTCTTCAATGTCACCCGGGGAGACGAGAGCGCCTGCTTGATGGATTCGATGCCTTCGACGAAAAGCTCGCCCGCCTCGCTTCTTTTTTTCCGGTTGGTCTTAAGGGACATGAGTATCTGAAACACATCGGTATTTTTAGAGACAATGCGCCAATTTTCTTTATTCACGGGTAAGGCCATCCCTTTTATTTTATGAAGGTGCAGTAGTCAGCAAGCTGAGCGGGAAGAGTTTCATAGGGCTTGAGCCCGTAGGGACAGCGCTTTTCGCAGATGCCGCATTTCGTGCAGTTCCCGATGCGGCCCATGAGCTCCTGCCATTCGGGGGTAAGCCATTGAGCGGTAGGCGAGCGGCGGAGAAGCTGCTTCATGCGGTTCGCGTTATGGATCGGGATATTCGCGGGACAGGGCAGACAGTATCCGCAGCCGCGGCAGAAATTTCCGCACAGCTCCTTCCTGTCTTTTTCTATGGCGAGAAGCGCCCCCGCATCGAGAGACACCGGATTCTTTTCAAAGGACAGAAACTGCTCGAGCTCCGAGTGTTTTTGAATTCCCCAAATGGGCACGACGCCCTCAAACTGCCTGATCCACGCGTAGGCCGCGGGAATATTGGTGATAAGGCCGCCCGAGAGCGCCTTCATCGCGATGAAGCCCATGTCTTTCCCCTCGCATGCCTTCACGAGGGCGATTTCCTCGTCGTCCGCAAGGTAGGACAGGGGATACTGCAGAGTATCATAGAGCCCCGCTTCGATGACATTTGCGGCGTGAATGCGCGAGTGGTTGGTGATGCCGAAGAAGCGTATCTTGCCTTCTTTTTTTGCCTCGACCAGGGTTTCATAGAGGCCGTCGCTGCCGTCGCTCACAGGAACGAAGGAAGGATTGTGCAGCTGGTAGAGATCGATATAGTCGGTCTGAAGATTCTGCAAACTGGTTTCGAGATCTTTCCTGAGATCCGCCCCGTTGCGGGCCGCGGACTTTGTCGCGATAATCACGTCCTTGCGTATCTCGTCCAGCGCGAAGCCCAGTTTTTCCTCGCTGTCGGTATAGGAACGTGCCGTATCGAAAAAATTGATACCGCCTTCATAGGCGGCCCTGAGTAGGGCGGCTGCTTCAGAAACATCGGGTATCCGCTGAAGCGGCAGGGCGCCGAAGGCGGTCCGGGAAACCATCAATCCGGTTTTTCCGAGGGTTATGTATTCCATATGAGGGCTATCCTTTGCGCTTCAAGATTTGTTCGTACAGATCATATCCGACCAGTTCCTGGAAGCGGTCGGCTACGTCGGGAACGGAAAAAAGCTTTTCGATAAAAAATCCCGCCGCGCCGATGCCGACCGACTGCTGTCCGTAAACAGAAAATTCGATAATGAAATTCCGCTCCAGGTCATATATCCAGTTTTTGACGATTGCCTTTTCCATTGCTTCCTTGAGATTTCCCCGATGGGCGGGCAGGTCCCCGGTAAAAAGGATTTTCGTAAAATCGATGCAGTTGACCAGAAAGGCAAGATTTTCAGTGAGTTCCCTGTACACCTTGTCCAGGATTTCAACGTTGTCGGGGAGGGAGCACAGGTCATCGTAAGGAATCCTGAATTGGCCGCTCGCGGGAGTCGCCTGAATGCTGCGGTATTCCCCGGCGGTAAAATGGTCGCCGTGCAGCACGCGGCCCCGGATCACGAGACCTATGCCAACCGCAAGCCCGTGGTATTCCGTGCTGGGCGGACAGCTGTCGCGGAATTCTCCGAGGACGGCGATAAAGTTCCGGTTGCGGCTTTCGGTCTGGAACGCGAGTTCTCCCCAGCAGCAGCAGTTCGCGTCGTTCTCGATGAACACCGGTTCCTCGCAATGCTGCTCGAGCTCGTTTCTGAGAAAATAGGGTTCCGTTATATGAAGGGAGTTCGAGCGAAGAATGACGCCGGTATAGGGGTCCAGAATCCCTGGAAATCCTATACCGATCCCGAGCAGAAAAAGATTTTCCTTTTTGAGAAATTCCTTTGCCCGACCGATGATCGAAAGGATGTGGGCACACAGGTTGTCCCTGTCCGCATGGAAAACGCCGTCAAAGGAATTCAGGACTTTCCCGGCTATCGTCGTGATGACGGCGGCATACCGGTTGTCCTGTATCTCCATGCCGAGAACCATCCCTACAGCCTCGTTGATCAGCAGGTTTATCTGGCGCCGGCCGACCCCGCTCTGCTCCGTGTTCTTTCCGGCCGTAACCACGAGCCCGGTGTCAAGGATAACCTGCATGATCTTGGTTACCGTAGAGCGGTCAAGATCAAGCAGCTCGGCTACCTTGATGCGGCTGATCCCGGGGTTAAGCCAGATCGTGCGCAGTATCCGCGAAGTATTGATGCTGTGAAGGCGATTCGAGTCGGCCATGAATCAAATTCGCTTATAGTTCTTTATTTCTTCGCGGATGCGTGAGGCGAGATCGCTTCTTGCGATGCGCACCTGCTCCATGGAATCGCGGAAACGAAGGGTTACCGTATTGTCTTCCTTCGAGTCGTAATCGATCGTCACGCAGAAGGGCGTTCCGACCTCATCCTGCCGGCGGTATCTTTTTCCGATGGCTCCGCCCTGATCGTAATCGGTAGTGAAGTCTTCCTTCAGCTCGTTTTGTATTTCCTTGGCAAGTTCGGCGAGCCCGTCCTTTTTCATCAGCGGAAGGACCGCGACGGTGATCGGGGCAAGGCGGGGATGGAAATGAAGCACCGTTCTCCAGTCATCATCCGTTCCCTTGTCGGCTACCTTCTGCTCGTCGTAGGCGTCGCAAAGGAACATAAGCAGATTGCGCGTCAAACCGGCCGACGTCTCGATGATGTAGGGAATGTAGCGTTCGTTGCCGTTGTCCTGGTCGATGTACTGAAGATCCTTGCCGGAATATTCGGTATGACGGGTAAGGTCGAAATTGGTGCGGTTGTGCACGCCTTCGAGCTCGCGGAAACCCATGGGGAATTCGTACTCGATGTCGTAGGCGTCCTTGGCGTAATGGGCGAGCTCGTCGCTCCCATGCTGGTGCCAGCGGAGTTTTTCCATGCGGAGACCCTGCTTCGAATAGAATGCCCAGCGCTGCTCGCGCCAGTAATCAAACCATTTGACGTCCTCGCCCGGTTTGACGAAAAACTGCATTTCCATCTGCTCGAATTCACAAGTGCGGAATATGAAATTTTTGGTCACTATTTCGTTGCGGAACGCCTTGCCGACCTGGGCGATTCCAAAGGGAATTTTCAGGCGGTTTGACTGCGCGATATTCTTGTAGTTGATATAGATGCCCTGTGCAGTCTCGGGGCGGAGGTACAGCACGCTTGCGGTATCCTCGGCGGGTCCGATATTGGTCTTGAACATAAGGTTGAATTTGCGTGTCTCGGTCAGCTCTCCGCCGCATTCGGGGCAGATTTTCTTCGCGAGCTTTTCCTGGTCAATCTGGTCGGCGCGAAAGCGGTTCTTGCATTTTTTGCAGTCGACAAGCGGATCGGTAAAGTTTTCGACGTGGCCGGAGGCTTCCCATACCCGGGGGTGCATGAGAATTGACGCGTCAAGCCCGACGATATTGTCGTGCAGCTGGGTCATTTCCTTCCACCAGGACCGCTGGATATTGTTCTTTAGTTCTATACCGAGGGGACCGTAATCCCAGGCGCCGTTTTGTCCGCCGTAGATTTCGGAGGACTGAAATACAAAACCGCGCCGTTTGCACAGGCTTACGATTTTTTCCATCGATGTTGAATGATCTTCCACAATGTTACTCCTGAAGGGGCGCCAGTGGTGATGGCGCGCCTTTTTATTTAGAAAGGAATAATATCATAAATTGGACGAAAATGTACAGAAGATCGAAAAATAAAGCGAAGGAGGTATATTCAGCCGTATTTTTTACGCAAAAAACACTTTTTCTCTCAGCAATTTCTCTGGACAAGTACTGGTAATAATATTACTCTTACCGTAAGAGGTAATACCCATGAATATTACTCAAAAGGGTCAGGTTACTATTCCGCAGGAAATCCGTGAAAAATACCGGCTTTTTCCGCACAGTACC
>JAYVSC010000012.1:0-23243 GCA_043775705.1 Spirochaetales bacterium
CGTTGCATCCGGCCCATACGTTGACGGACACCTGTTCCCCGCGCCAGCGGGGATGAACCGCCGATATTGTCCGCATAAATGGCGCGCTGGTACTGTTCCCCGCGCCAGCGGGGATGAACCGGATTTTTTCAAGGATGCCAATGAAAAAGTCCTCTGTTCCCCGCGCCAGCGGGGATGAACCGCCAGAAACTAAACCGCGGCAGATAAAATGGGACTGTTCCCCGCGCCAGCGGGGATGAACCGCAGACCCGCGCGTGAGCGTGTAGCCTGTACGGCTGTTCCCCGCGCCAGCGGGGATGTACCGGACGGCATGGAATACTGGAGCGGATGAGTATGCTGTTCCCCGCGCCAGCGGGGATGAACCGGCGTAACCGCGCGCGACACTGGCGAGGAACGGCTGTTCCCCGCGCCAGCGGGGATGAACCGGTGGTTGCGAGACACCAAAAAAGGGGTACAGACTGTTCCCCGCGCCAGCGGGGATGAACCGGTTTACAGAAAAACACGTTTACGCTTATTCCTCTATTCCCCGCGCCAGCGGGGATGAACCGGCTCACGCGGGCGCTGATTGGATGTGTAGGTGCTGTTCCCCGCGCCAGCGGGGATGAACCGAAATTCCAGATAATCGCCCGGTTAGTTTATGACTGTTCCCCGCGCCAGCGGGGATGAACCGCTTAGATTGGCCTTTTACATAATCGGTGAAACCTGTTCCCCGCGCCAGCGGGGATGAACCGCATTGCACGCCTAGGCGCAATCTCATGCTCGACTGTTCCCCGCGCCAGCGGGGATGAACCGTGCAGAACGGCCCGCCAGAGACGCGTCTTGCCCTGTTCCCCGCGCCAGCGGGGATGAACCGGTGTCCGCATTTTGGGCAGGGTACGTAATAGTCTGTTCCCCGCGCCAGCGGGGATGAACCGTCATGACGCCTGAAATTGCCGCTCCGACAGTGCTGTTCCCCGCGCCAGCGGGGATGAACCGGAAGCCCTTACTTGATGCAATGCGCTGTAGGACTGTTCCCCGCGCCAGCGGGGATGAACCGCGAGCGAGACGAAAAAATGGGCAATTGGAACGCTGTTCCCCGCGCCAGCGGGGATGAACCGTGATGGCCACGCTTGAGCGCACCCGGATTGAACTGTTCCCCGCGCCAGCGGGGAACAGGGCGGTACTGGTGCAATACATCAAAAGGCTCTTATCTGTTCACCTTATCCCACGTAGTCCATTCTCGAGTGCGGGATTGGTCATGCTTCTCGAAAAAGGAGAGGACAAAGAAAGCCAATCGATTGATAAAATATGTGAAGCTCTCGTCTGTATCGATTCACGGACGGCCTTGACGAACTGGCGCGTCATCAATAAAAAAAGACTGCCCGACAGGCAGTCTTTTTATTGTTCCCTGCTGGAGGGAAAATTATTTGGCGATGGTGATCGCAGGTTTGGGCGCTGCTTTTTTGGCAGGTGCGGCTTTCTTGGCTGCGGGTTTCTTTGCTGCCGCTTTTTTAGCAGGTGCGGCTTTTTTTGCTACGGCTGCTTTGGGAGCGGGAGCTGCTGCGGCTTTCTTTACTTCGGCGGAAAGCACTTTCATTTCTGCAGTGATCTTCTCGGATTTCGACAGGAGTGAAGCGAGCTTGATTGCGATCTTCGCGACAGAGAGCGTTACTGGTTTGGCCATGATAGATTCCTTTTAGTAGTGTAAGATACTACATTATCGTCAATAAATCGAAATGCATCAAGTAAATTCTTTTTAAATGTGAGGGATAAATACATTTTTTTTGAATTATTTTTCACATTCATGTGTAAAACTCATATCCGTCACAAAAATTATTCGCATCTCATGTAATTTTTGATTCGTGCATGTAAAAAAAAACCGGTGAGTGTTCCTTTCGGCGCCGGTTATCCGCATGTCAACGGACGGATATTGCATGAAAAAAAGGTGATAATAATAAATAATCATTGATGGATTCAGATATGTATCATACTATAAAAACAGTCGGCTGATGGATTTATTGTACGTGCACAAACACTATTACTTTTTAAGAGGAACCATTAAAAGTTATGGACAACACACAAAAAACAATTCTTTTGGTCGAGGATGATGCAATTCTGGGAATGATTGAAAAAAAGCAACTGGAAAATGAGGGCTACCGGGTAACTCTGGTTAACAGCGGAGAGAAGGCTATACAAATAGTACGTGAAAATATAGAACCGATACACCTTATCCTGATGGATATTAACCTCGGTGTAGGTATAGATGGTACGGTGACTGCCCGGGAAATTTTAAAATTCCATAACCTTCCGATACTATTTCTCTCCTCGCACACAGAAAAACATATTGTGGAGAAGACCGAGACCATTACAAGCTTCGGATATGTGGTAAAAAATGCAAGCATTGCTGTTCTTGATGCTTCTATCAAAATGGCGTTCACTCTTTATGATGCCTATGAAAATATTCAGCGGCAGAAAACAGCAATTGAGGCCGGATATTCGGAAATGCAGGCAGCAAACCAGAAATTACTGCAGACACAGGACAAGCTTTTGGAACAGGAAAGTGATTTGCACGCAAAAGAGAAAAACTATCACTCTCTTTTTTCGGAAATGCCCGAAGCATTCGCTCTTCATGAAATTATCTGCGATGCCAGCGGAGTTCCGGTAGATTACCGGTATCTCGATATGAATCCCGCATTCGAGATTTTGACTAACCTGAAAAGAACCGAGGTATTCGGGAAAACCATCCGACAACTCTTTCCGAATACCGAATCTCTTTTGATTGAACGATACGGGAGGGTTGCCCTCACAGGTGAATCCCTTCTGTTCGAGGATTATTCCATTGAATTACACCGCTACTACCGGATTGCGGCGTTTTGTCCCAAAAAGGGGCAATTCGCGGTTATCTTCAGCGATATCACGGATTCAAAGTTGAAAGAAGAGGCTGTTTTGAAAGGATGAGGGGGGGCAGTTTTTCGAAAACGGCAAGACAGGTATATTGTTTTTGCGTGCCGGAGAGGAAGCGGAAGGTTGCTTATACCCATAGCTGTCCGCTACGGATATACGATGAATTACCTGAACAGCGGGTTTATTTTGCGCCGGGTTTTTTAATCGCGGCTATTTTTTTTGCGGCAGGTTTTTTAGCAACAGCTTTTTTTGCGGCGGCTTTCGGTGCGGGAGCGGCTGCTGCTTTTTTGGCTTCTGCGGCAACAATGATTGAAAGAGCCTTGATGTCGTCATTGATTTTGGCTGCCTTGGTCTGAAGTGCGGAGAGCTTGATCGCGATAGTGGTGAGCGCGTTTGCCATGGATGATTCCTTTGTGAGCGGTGAGATATAACATTATGAACCACTTGCGTCTGATTGGCAAGATAAAAATATGCAAGGCGAAAAGTAATGACGATGCAGGGGTGAGAAAGATTGGGAAATAAATAATTGATGATATACTTGTATACGGGTAAGACTTAGAACGAACGAATCAGGGAGTAGAATCACGAATGATGAACAATAAAACGGGTGTAGTGATGATTTTTTCCATATGTTTTGTTTTTATGAGCTCATGCGGAGAATTCGGCGCATCGGCGGCAGAAGAATCCTTTGAGGACGCCGACAAACCCGCTTATGTCCAGGATATACCGGGTGATTTCTGGCTGTGCAAACCCTGGAACTATGAGAACCTTGCCAATTCCGGCCGCCGTTACCCCCTCTTTGTGTACCTGCACGGGAGCGGATCACAAGGACTCCCATCCAGCCTTCCCTGCTTTAACGGAGGTGAGGACCAGAAACTCTATCCCTCCTTTGTGTATGAGCCCCACGCTTCCGGCTCCTGGGACAACGCCAAGCTTATCGCGCAGATAGAGGCTTTGAAGGCTGCCTATCGTATCGATGTGAACCGCGTATATCTGATGGGCTACTCTATGGGCGCTTCAGGCTCGTATGCGCTGGCGAACGCATACTATAATTCCAAAAAAGCAATATTCGCAGGAATCGTGAGGATGTCCGGGCAGAGCCAGAGCGAGCTCGCTCCCGCGATCGCCGATAAGGCTTCTGTATGGTACCATATCGGCCTGGCGGATGATGCCGCGCGCGTAACGGTCGCCCGGGATTCCTGGGATTTTCTCAAAAACTATCCGGGGAATGCCGGCGCCCTCGAAACAACAGCCGCGGTTCCTCTCGCATCCTATCCCGGGACCACGCGCACATTGACGAGGGGCAGCATCGAAATCGTCAAGTACACCGAGTACGACGCGCCGGTAGGCCATGGCATAAGCAATTTTCCGCTGACCGATCCCGCCGTACTGAAGTGGCTTTTCAGCCAGTCTCTTTCCAGACGGTAGCCGAACGGGTATTCGAAGAACGACCGCTGCCTGATGAGGGACGAATTATGAAGAGTGATATACGGGTAAGCTTCTCGCTTCGCGATCGGGACCTGGCGGCCGAAGGACTCATCCTTCTGGAAGGATCCTTTCTTGTCGAGCGGGCGCTTGCTTCCGGCCTCGAAATGTGTGAGATCCTCTGTGTGCCGAAGGCCGCACCCCGCTGGGATGCCCTCGCATCGGGCCGGTGCCCGGTACGCACCTTGACAGAAGGCGAAATTTCCGCGCTTGCGGGTTATCCCTTTCATCGCGGTGTGCTTGCCCTCGCACGCCGCCCCGTCCTCCGCGAAATACGCGGTGCCGCCGACATACCCGGCGGGAATATACTCTGCCTGCATCAGGTAAGCGACGGGGACAACCTTGGTGCCCTCATCCGGAGCGGGGCTGCCCTCGGTATCGACGCGGTGGTTCTTGGTCCCGGATGCGCCGATCCCTTTTACCGCAAGGTCTTGCGCTCCTCGATGGGTGCCTCCTTTTGCCTGCCCCTGTATTCCCTCGTACAGGAAAATGTGAACCTTCTATTTACCTCCGGACTACTCACTGTCGCGGCAGCCCTTGGCGGCGCGAGCCTCGAAGGAATCGCCGTCGGTCCGCCCGCAGAAAAAAAGCCGATATGCCTTTTTCTGGGGAACGAAGGCTGGGGTTTGCCTGAAGAAATAGTGTCCGCCTGCGAGTTGAAGATAGAAATCCCGATGAGCGGAAAAACCGACTCTCTCAATGTGGCATCTGCAGGTGCTATCCTCATGTGGGAACTGCTCCGGAAACGCGAATAAAAAAAGGCCCGTCCGGTTTTTCTAAGAGTTTTACTCATCTTATCACAGAAAGAGAATTCATGTGGTTGCTGATTGCAGCCAGCTGCCCTATTGTGCAATAGTTAGTCAAATAATCGAAAATAGAGTATACTTAACCGGAACAGCAGGCACCTACGGGGGTATCAATGTCGATTACCTTTTTATTGGTTGGTTCGGTCATTATCCAGCTTCTCGCCGCCGGTTATGCGCTCTATTTGATAAAATTGACCGGATTTCGTTTTTCCTGGATTTTCATTACCTTATCCTTTATTTTGATGGGCGTGCGCCGGCTCTTTCCTCTTTTTTCCATATCAGTCGATCAAAATTACACGCTAAACTTTTTTTATGAAATAATCGGGCTTGTCCTTTCCGTATTTCTGCTCATCGGTCTCTATGGCATTACCGCAGTATTCAGGGAACGCATTCTTGCCGAAAAGCTCGTCAGTACCAAGAATGAAGCACTGTCCGCTGCTCTGGAGAGCTTGCAGGAGGCGAATGCGGAACTCATGGAAATAAGGGAAGCCCAGCGCGTTGCCTCCCTCTATGCGCGCAATCTCATCGAAACCAGCCTTGATCCCCTGGTCACCATAAGTCCGGAGGGGAAAATCACCGACGTGAATACCGCTACCGAGAAGATTACCGGCAGAGGCAGGGGTGACCTGATCAATAGCGATTTTTCGGATTATTTTACCGAGCCGGAGCAGGCGCGCAGGGGGTATCAAAAGGTCTTCGAGCAGGGCCAGGTCACTGACTATCCCCTTACAGTACGCCATTCCTCGGGAAGGGTTGCCGAGGTGCTGTATAACGCGTCGGTATACCGGAACGAGAGCGGCTCGCTTTTGGGCGTTTTCGCGGCAGCCCGCGATGTCACGATCCGCAAGGCGGCCGAGGACAAGATCAGAAATCTACTCGCCGAGAAGGAACGCATCCTCAAGGAAGTGCATCACCGCATCAAGAATAATATGATGGTGATACGATCCCTGCTTTCCATGCAGGCAGAATCGCAGGGAAATCCTGAAACGGCAGGCATTCTTCTGGACGCCGCAAGCCGCGTTCAGAGCATGATGGTGCTGTACGACAAGCTCTACCGTGCGGAAAATACGCAGGAACTGCCGCTCAGGGAATACCTTACCGCCCTTGTCGGCGAAATAATTCATATCTTCCCGGAAAAAAAATCAGTTAAGGTGGAGACGCATATTGCGGATATCATGCTTGGTTCGGAGGTGCTTTCCCCTCTCGGCATCATGATCAACGAGCTGATTACCAATTCAATGAAATATGCCTTTGCGGGCCGTGCGGGCGGCCTTATCAGTGTGAGTGCCTCTATCCTCGGAAACACGGTATCCCTGGAATACGGTGATGACGGGATCGGCTTGCCCGAGTCGGTCACCTTCGAGAATTCAACGGGTTTCGGAATGCAGCTGATAAAGGGCCTTGTCGCCCAAATCGACGGTTCGATCACTCTGGTGAGGGAAGCGGGTGCCAGGTTTATCATTGAGTTTGAAAAGCAGGATTTGAACGACCAGAAACTCCGGTAGGTTTGGACTGTCCTCTATAAGACTGAAGGTGCCTTGCCGCTCGAGGCGCGGAGCACCAGTTCAGGCTCGATCAGGATGCGTCGCGGTTCGGGGTCTTCGGGATTCATCGCGTGCAGCAGCAGGTCGACGGCCGCGTTGCCCAGACTTCGCATCTTGAGGTCTACCGAGGAAAGGGGCGGATTGCTGGTAAGGGTCATTGCCGTGTTGTCGTGCCCTATCAGGGACAGCTCCTCGGGAATTCGGATACCCAGAGAGTTTGCGGCGGCCATCGCGCCGAGGGCCATCAGGTCGTTGCAGGCGAAGATTGCACTCGGCCGCTTCGGCGTGGAACGCTCAAGCAGGGCCAGACAGGCGTCGCGGGCAAGCGGGATGGCTTCCTCCGTATTACCCTGCGTGATGGTGACCAGGTGCTCGGCCAGGGGCGGGCAGCCCTTCGCGGCGAGAAATTCCCTCCATTTGTTTTCCTTGATGTCGTAGGAATGGCCGACCTCGCCGCGCACGAAGGCGATATCCCGGTGACCGTCTTCCCAAAGACGCTGCATCACGCGCGTCATGCCCAGTTCCTGGTCTATAGTGACCGCGTTGAGTCCGCTGAATTCCGCCCACGAGTGGATGAGCACGAGAGGCAGCCGGCGGGCAGTACTGCGGAAAAGTCCGTTTGAGTAATTTTCTATGGAAGGATCGATGATGATGATGCCGTCTACCTGCCGGGACGCAAGGTCCTGGATATAGTCCTGTTCGCTCTGGTGGCTGCCGTCGGTCGAGCACAGGAAAAGCATCGAGCCCTGATCGCGGAAGCGGCGTTCGATCACCTCGGTGATTTCCATGTAATAGGAATTGGTCATGCTGGTAATGAGAGTTCCGATTGCTTTTGATCTTTTGCTCATCAGGCTGCGGGCGAAGGCGTTCGGTACGAAATGAAGTTTTTCGATTGCGGCCTCGACGCGGGCGCGGGAGTCAGGACGGACGGACTGGTTGTTGATTACCCTGGAGACGGTGGCGGTTGAAACCCCTGCTTCCCTGGCTATGTCCTGGATATTCACTGTAAATCCTCCTGTAAGCGCTTACTGGATAATAAGCTTGGATTGGTTCAAGTGTCAAGAAATATCATGTATCTATCAGAAGTATTTGTCAGTCTGCAAAAATAAACGGATATAAAGCAGTACAAATGTACCGGAGTTGATGCGGTGTGTTAAATTTCCCATCTTTATATGTAAATAATTACCAAAATAACTGTAAGCGCTTACAGAAAATCCTTGCGTGAATTCAAAACCCGTGTTATTACTAGAAGCAGGGGATGAACACATTCCCGCACAATCGCAAGAAAACAAGTGAGGAGAGACAAATGAAGAAACTCGGATTATCTGTAATTCTGTTCGCATTGACGGCTTTTACGCTGTCTGCCGCAGACAAAGTGGTGCTTACCTGGTGGACCTGGTCCATTCCGACCGTTGAGGATTTTGTGATCATCAAGAAAGGCTTTGAGGCCAAGTATCCCAACATCGAACTCCAGTCAAGCGTCAGCCAGATGGATGCCTATAAAACCAAACTGCAGGCGGAATTTTCTTCCGGCGCCGGTCCCGACATTCTGTGCGTACAGCCAGGTTCACTCCTGTCCCAGTACAAGCCCTTCCTTCTTGACCTGACAAAGCCTGCCAAGGCTACGCTCGACAAGCTGGTTCCCTCTCTTGTTGCGGATGCCAAGCTGCGCTCAGGCGGAGACGCCATTTCCATGGCTCCCCTCGGTTCGGCTTCCACGATGTTTATCTACTATAACGCAACCTATTTCGAGAAAGCCGGAATCACCAAGCTTCCGACCGATCTCGCAACTCTCAAAGACGCGATGGCCAAGCTCAAGAAAGCCTATCCCGACAAACTGCCCCTGACCATCGGTCTGAAGGACGGCTGGTTTAACGGCGACGTGTTCTCACTTTTCTCCAACATGGTGGAGAAGGGGATCACCGAA
Organism: Spirochaetales bacterium; assembly: GCA_043775705.1. Taxonomy (GTDB): domain Bacteria; phylum Spirochaetota; class Spirochaetia; order Treponematales; family Treponemataceae; genus Teretinema. Next base: position 8,646 of record JAYVSC010000012.1, read on the forward strand.
AAGGCCGATGCGGGCAAGATCAAATGGAACGACGCGAAATTCGTGAAGGCCATGACGCTCCTTAAAACCCTCGTGGACCAGGGCGTTATCGACAAGAATTCTCTCGGAGTATCCGTCTATGAAGATTCGATCGGCATGTGGGCTGACGGAAAGGCCGCCATGCACATCAACGGCGGCTGGGCGATCGGCATGCTGTCGAACCCCAAGAACGTCAACGAATCGGGCAAACCCTACGCCGACCGCCGCGGCGGACGCGCGACTGACGGCGACGTATTCGGCGCTTTCCCCGTTCCTAACTTCGCCGGCGGCAAACCCGTCGTTCTCGGCGGAATCGACGTAGGCATCGCGGTCAACAAGAACCTTTCAAAGAATCCCGCGAAGCTCGACGCCGCGATGAAGCTCCTCGACTACATGCTCGTGGGCGAAGGCCGCACCTATCAGACCGGCCGCCCCGGCGCCGGACTTATCCCCTCGCTCAAGGGCGTTTCCCTCGACAAGAGCATCTACCAGGACAAGGCCTCGGCAGACGGGGTTGACGCCATCGTCAACACCACCAATTTGAACATGGCCGGCCCGCGCGGAGTCGCGAGTCCCGCCGTCTTTACCCAAATGGGCGTGGTTGTCCAGAACGTGGTTGCCGGAAAGGATATCAAGACCGAACTTGACGCCCTCCAGGCGGTCGCGGACAAGGAATAACTGAACGATAATCAGATGTAAGGAGGCCGGCCCCGTAAAAAAGGCCGGCTGTTTTTTTCTCATTTCCAATTTTTTACTTATCGAAAACCAGGAGGGCCGCTATGAACCGAAAGGATAAGACTTCCTTATCGCAGATGAAAAAGGCCGAAATAATCTCAGGCTATCTGTTTCTCGCTCCGGTGCTGGCCCTGATGGGACTGTTCGTTTTCTACGGGCTTTTCTACGTGGTCCGGCTGAGCTTTTACAAATGGGACGGCTTCAACACCGCGACGATGGTTTTCCGCGGACTCAAAAACTACCGGGTTCTTTTTTCGGATCCCCTGTCCCTGAAGGCATTGATCAATGTCCTCGTCTTCATGCTGTTCACGGTCACCATCCAGATGTTTCTTGGGCTCTGCGTTGCCCTTCTTTTGCGGCCCCGCCTGGCCGGAAGCCGTTTTTACAAGGCGGTTTTTTACATACCGGTGGCCCTTTCGACCGCGGTCATCGCCCGAACCTTCATGGGTCTCTTCGAGCCGAACTTCGGCGTGCTGAACGCGGCTCTCAAATACCTTCAGCAGGAAAGCCTCATCAGGGCCTGGCTCGGGGATCCCGACACCGCCCTGTGGTGCATAATCTTCACGAATATCTTTCAGTGGATGGGCGCCCAGATGGTTTTCTACATCGCGGGACTCACCACGATAGGCGATGAAATATTCGAGGCCGCCCAGATAGACGGCGCGGGCTTCTGGAGCACCCTGGTCAACATTGTGTGGCCGAGCCTCTGGTCCACCCACACGACCGTCATCGTCCTCGGCATGGTCGGCGCGATAAAGACCTTCGACATAGTCTGGCTCCTGACCGGCGGCGGACCCGGGAACGCCACCCAGTTTCCCGCGACCCTCCTGTATCAGGCAGTCGCCCAGAATTCCCAGGCGGGATACGGAGCCTCGATCAGCGTAGTCATGATTGCGCTGAGCGTCGCTCTCTCCGCCGTCCAGATTTCATTCAACAAGCGGAAGCAGGAGGGGTAAAAAAATGTTCAAAAACATATCGTTCATGGGAAAGGTTGTGATTCAGTTTATTCTCGGCCTTCTCGGCATCGTCTATATTATCCCCCTTGCCAACGTGATCATCTCTTCCTTCGGCGGCTCGGGGATAGGCAACTATACGTATCTCTTCACCTCGGGCTTTCCAATCGCCCGGATGATCTTCAACAGTTTTTTTGTTTCGATCATACAGGTTTCGGTGATCGTCGCGGTCGCGTCCCCTGCCGCCTTCGCTTTCTCGAAAATACGCTTTCCCGGCCGCGACATTATATTTATGGTCATCATGCTGACCATGTCCATCTCGATGCTGTGCTTTATCACGCCCCTCTTCCAGACGATGAAGGCGCTCGGATGGATGAACACCTACCAGGCGATGATCCTGCCCGCCTCGACCTTCTGGATGCCGGTTGCGATTTTGATCCTGAAGAATTACTACGACTCCCTCGGTCGGGAGCTGCTCGAGGCTACCACGATAGAAGGCGGCGGTTTTTTCACCGCCTGGCTTCGCGTCTATGCGCCGATAAGCAAGCCCGCAACCGTCAACGTGATAGTCCTCGCATTCATCAATTCATGGAATGACTACCTGAATCCGCTCCTCTTCTCCCGCACCGACGATATGCGGACCCTGCCGATGGCGGTAGTTTCCCTCACCTCATCGATATACGGCGCCCGGCCCGAAGTCGTGTTTGCCTGCCTCGTCATCATGGCAGTTCCGTCTGTACTGGTATATCTGCTGCTGCAGAACCAGCTCGGCGAGGGAATGACCGCCGGTTCAGTGAAGGGCTGAGGGCGGCCGAGGGCGGCCGCGGGCGGCTGAAGGAGGGATTCCCGCGAACAGCGCGAATTGAATCTTGACGGCATGCCCTTTTGAACCTACAGTGGAGATATGAAAGCAGTAACGCCCGAGCAGATGAACGAGATTGACAGACTTACCGCCTCGGAGATCGGCATTCCCCGCATCGTGCTGATGGAAAATGCAGCCCTCGCGGTCTTCCGGGAAATCGGGAAAAGCTTTCCATTGCGTGCAGACAGGAAAATCCTCCTGTTCGCGGGAAAGGGCAATAACGGCGGAGACGCCCTTGCCCTCGCGCGGCATCTGTTCAATGCGCATTATTCAGTACAGGTGTTCCTGACATTTACGGCGGAAGCGTTTGAAGGGGATGCGGCGCTTAACCTGGCTATCATTGAAAAAATGGGGATAGAGGTCTCCTGCCTCACCGACGACTCTCATCTCGAGAAACTCCACCTTGCGCTCTCCTCCTGCGGCCTGATTATCGACGGCATCTTCGGCACCGGACTCAAGGGCGAAGTGACCGGCATGCACAGGAAAATCATCGACGCGATAAACGGCAGCGGCAAGACCGTCCTGTCCATTGACATCCCCTCGGGCATCTGCGGCGCGACCGGAGGTATCCTGGGCGTCTGCGTGCGCGCCGCGAAGACGGTGACCTTCTGCCTGCCGAAAACCGGTCTCCTGGTGAATCCTGCAAGCGAAAAGGCCGGGAAGCTCATAGTCGCCGATATCGGTATTCCCGAAAAAATTATCGACCGCCTTCAGATACAGACTCATCTGCTGGACAAAGCCGACATAGCGCCTCTTGTCCCTGCCCGATGGGCGGACAGCAACAAGGGCAGCTACGGCAGGGCCTTCATCATCACCGGTTCGACCGGCATGACCGGCGCCGGCTGTCTCGCCGGCAGGGCAGCCCTCCGCTCCGGCGCAGGCCTCGCGTACCTCGGCGTTCCCGCAACGCTCGCTTCGATTTACGGCACCGTCCTCGTCGAGGCCGTGACCATTCCGCTCGACGACGCGCAGTGCGGCTCCTTGTCCTCGCGCTCCCTTCCCTACATACTCGAGCGCGCCTCCGGCATGTCGGTCGTAGCTGTTGGTCCCGGGCTCGGGGGCGGTGATGACATTTTCGAAATTGTTTCCGCCCTGATCCGCAATTCAAAAAAGCCCCTGGTTCTCGACGCCGACGCGCTGAACGCCCTTTCCGGAAACACTGCAGTGCTCAAGGAAAGCCTCGCGGAGATAGTCATCACCCCTCACCCGGGGGAGATGGCGCGCCTCATGGGCGTCACCGTTCAAGCGGTGCTAAGCGACCGGCTTTCCGCGGCACGGAATTTTGCCGCACTCTTCGGCGTCATCGTGGTGCTGAAGGGCGACCGGACTGTCATCGCAACGAGTGATGGAAGCGTCTTTGTCAATCCGACGGGGAATCCGGGCATGGCGACCGCCGGTTCGGGCGATGTCCTTACCGGCTTCATCGCGGGCCTCATCGCGCAGGGAGCGACGCCTCTGGACGCCGCCAAGGCCGCGGTTTTCCTTCATGGAATGGCCGCCGATCTGTGCGCTCAGCGTATGGGAGAACATGGGATCATGGCGGGGGACATAGCGGAAGAAATTCCGTATGCGATAAAACAAATAATCTGATACGCTGCATCTCTTCGGCGCACCCCATTCGGTGCGCCGATTTTTTTACTCTTCTCCGGGCAGCCTGCGCACCGCGCCCTCGTCGGCGCTCTGCGCGAACAGGGCGTAGGCCTTGAGCGCCCGGCTTATCACTCGCTTCCGGGTAAGCGGGGTGTACGCATCCTTTCCCCGCGCTTTCTGCTCCGCCTTCCGCTGCTTCAGTTCTTCCGCGCTTACGAGAAGCGCGAGGCGCCGCTCGGGAATCGAGATATCTATCATGTCCCCGTCGCGTATCAACGCAATTTCGCCTTCCGACGCGGCTTCGGGGCTCACGTGACCGATAGAGAGTCCGCTTGTGCCGCCCGAGAACCTTCCGTCGGTAATCAGCGCGCATGACTTGCCGAGACCGCGGCTTTTCAGATAGCTCGTCGGGTAGAGCATTTCCTGCATACCCGGGCCGCCCTTCGGTCCCTCGTAGCGGATGACCACGACGGCTCCCGCCTTGACTCTGCCGTCAAGGACGCCCGCGACCGCGTCTTCCTGGCTCTCGAACACAATGGCCGGCCCCTTGAAGTTAAAGATCGACGGATCGACGCCTGCGGTCTTGACGATAGAGCCGCGGGTGGCGATATTGCCGAAGAGCACGGCCAGTCCGCCGTCGGCGTAATAGGCGTGCGCGACGTCGCGTATGCAGCCCTTCGCCCGGTCCGTATCGTTTTCCGCATAGCGGTTGTTCTGGCTTCCCATCACGAGATTGAACTTCCCTCCCGGCGCGGCCCGGTAAAAATGGAGCGCGTCCGCCGAAGCGTCCTTGCCGGCGATGTCGTATTTTTTCAGGGCTTCCGCGAGGGTGGGGGAGTCTACGCGGGCCACGGAAGCATCGATAAGGCCGCCGCGGTTCAGCTCCGCGAGGATACCGAGAATGCCGCCCGCGCGGTGCACGTCCTCTATATGGAAGGAAGAGCTCGGCGCTACCTTGCTCAGGCAGGGCACCTTGCGCGAAAGATCATCGATATCCTTCATCGAGAAATCGACGCCGGCCTCCCGGGCGATCGCGAGAAGGTGGAGCACCGTGTTGCTCGAGCCGCCCATCGCGATGTCGAGGCTCATGGCGTTTATGAATGCCGCCCGCGTGGCGATTCCCCTCGGAAGGAGCTTTTCGTTTCCTGTTTTGTAGTATTCCCAGGCCATTTCGCAAATCCGTTCCGCTGCGCGTTCGAAGAGTTTTAACCGTTCCGCGTGGGTGGCGAGCACCGTTCCGTTTCCGCTTAGGGCCAAGCCCAGGGCCTCGTTCAGGCAGTTCATCGAGTTTGCCGTGAACATGCCCGAACAGCTGCCGCAGGTGGGGCATGCGCTGTTTTCGACGTCTGCAAGCGTTTCATCGGAGACGGAGTCATCCGCCCCCATGACCATCGCGTCGACCAGGTCGAGGGCTTTGCCCGCGGCGTGTCCTGCTTCCATCGGGCCGCCGGAAACGAAAATAGTGGGTATATTCAAGCGCATTGCGGCCATCAGCATGCCGGGCGTAATCTTGTCGCAGTTCGAAATGCAAATCAGGGCATCGGCCTGGTGCGCGTTCACCATGTACTCGACGCTGTCGGCGATCAGGTCGCGCGAGGGCAGGCTGTAGAGCATGCCCGAATGTCCCATTGCGATGCCGTCGTCAATGGCTATCGTATTGAATTCGGCCGCGAAAAAGCCTTTCGACTCGATTATGGCCTTCACCGTCTGTCCTATCTCGTGCAGGTGCACGTGGCCGGGAACGAATTGGGTAAAACTGTTGGCTATCGCGATAATCGGCTTGCCGAAGTGCTCTTTTTTCATTCCGTTTGCCCGCCACAGAGACCGGGCGCCGGCCATAATCCGGCCGTTTGTCGTAATATCCGAACGTAATGCTGGCATCGTGGTATGTCTCCTTATACTCTTGCGCATATTCTATCCAAAAGTGTATTTTGTAGCAATCCTGCAGTTAAGGGAGTGACACTTAAGGGGTGTATCCCCTTGGCTCCGAAGTCCTCGCGCTTTCAGCGCTCCGGTCTTCTCCGCCAACCCCCTTGCCCTCCGGCGCTGGACAGAAACGGTGCGTGGAAACTGAGGGCGGGAGGGCTTATACCAATATTCCCAGGAAAAGTTCTTTATCGACTGCATTCGAATCATCGATAAATTTTCCGTTTTTATAGTATCTCACATATGGAATCTTGTTATTGTTAAAGTGTCCCTCTTTTACCCGCAAGAACTCATTGAAAAATTGTTTTTTGTTGTAACACAGGTAATACACACGTACATCCGTCCCTTCAATTGTCGGCAGCCACCTCTGCATGGAAAGCCATTGAGGGCACCAGTCCTGGGTCAGGACTATTGCAACTTTTTCCGCGCTGTTCAGTATGTCCTCGCCCATATTTTTCTCTTTCATGATATAAGCGGCCTGGATGTCAGTTATCTCTGTCATGTATTTTAATATACGCAGGTATCGGTGAAAGGCAATTAAAAAAAATCCGCACCTGCGGATATATGCGTATTCAGATGCGGGCGCGGCCGTAAATTGTTTCCGGGGGAGATATCACCGGGATATCGGTGGTGGCATCGGCGGGGAATACCATTTCATAACGGGTGGACAGGAGGAAAAATTCATTGCGGTCATTCACGCCGAACTTTTTATAAATTGCGCTCATGCGCTGCTTGACCGAACTCAGGCTCATGCGGGAATCGGCGGCGATGGATGTGTATTTTTCGTTTTTCAGGACACGCCTGATAAAGTCATAATCGCGCTCCGCCAGATCGTAGTCCGCAAGGTGAATTTTTTCCATTCCTTTTCCGGCGGGAAGCAGTTCAAGGAAATACTGGCGGAAAAGAAAAAATAAAAACCCCATCATGAAGAGCATCAGGAAAAGATGCAGCAGGGAATATATTATTTTGGTTGCCGTTACCCGGTATTGAAGGAGAATTGCGCTCATCAGCATTGTCACCAGCGCGAACAGTTTTATTTTTGCCCGGTTTCTGAAAAATCCCTGCCTGAACGCGATGAAAAAGCCGAGAATGCAGAACGTGAAGCCGATAATGTCTGCGCCGGTCAGTACGGCCGCGAGGCCGCTTACCATGGCGGTTATCGCGTAGACATATAAGGCTTGGGGCCTGAATATGAGATACAGGAAGGCAAGCATGATCAAGACGAGCAAACACAGCCGGACTGCCGGGGTTATAATCTCTCCCGGCCAAGCCGGGGTCATGGGCATGAACATATTTATAAGGAAAGCGAGTAGAGTAAAAAAAAAGGCGGGTATGGGGATTATCTGCCAGATTGTCTTTTCGGTGATCACCACGGGGCGTCTGCCCCATGTGCCCGTTCGGCGGTCTTCGCTGTCTTTTTTAATGCCGCTTTCCTTATCAGTGCTGAATTATGTACACAGTGAACAATATTAAATCCCTTGTTGTCAAGTTCTTCCCTGGTATCATATCACCTGCTCCTCCATGCGGTTCCCTTTCCTTATGCTCCTTTTTTTACTTTTTCTCCGCCCGCAGCGTAATCTTTCCCTTTTGCGCCAGGCGACCCAGGATAAAATGAATGCTTTCCCTGCTCAGCTTGAATTTTTCCGCGAGGGTGTCGGGATCTGCAGTCCCCTCTTTTTGTATGAAGTCCGCGACCTCGTCATTTATCTGGCCCAGCCATTCCTCGAAAAGGTTGTGCAGCTCCCCCGTCGCATAGGAAGCGAGGTCGGAAGCCTTGCCGATGTTGCCAATCATTTTCTTGCACATGTCCATGGGGCCTTCGCTTCCTTCCTCTCCGCCCATCATGCCCTTCATCATACCCATCATGCCGCCGCCGGACTTTCCGCCCATCATCTTCGGCATCATGTTCTGCATCATCGCCTGTTTTTCTTCCGCTGTCATGGAGCCCATGAATTTATCCATCATGCCGTCCATCATGTTCTGCTTGTCTTCTGCCGTCATGGTAGAAAAAAACTGATCCATCATCGCGTTCATCATGTCCTGTTTTTCAGAGGGTTTCATATTCCCCATCATCCCGTCCATCATCTTTTCCTTGAGACCCATATAATCCTCCTGTTAAAAAACACTGCTGCATTGATGCGTTTACCGTCGTTCCTGTTCCCAGTGCGCCTTGCACCAGAGCGGGAACGTAAAAGCCCTTTCCGGATATTTGACCACCGATATTTTTCCGGCGATTTCGGAGAAAATGCCGAGTGCGTCCAGAATCCGGATGTCCTTCAGCTTATGGTACACAAACGGCCCTTTCCTCTCGGTTTCGAGTACCTGTTTATCGCGCAAATCCTTGAGATGATGCGAAACCAGGGGCTGGGACAAACCGGTAGCCTCGACCAGTTCCGACACGGAGCACGTTTTGCTTCCGATGTATTGAATAATCTTTAACCGGTTTCTGTCGGACAGGGTCTGGAATAAATACTCAAGACCCTGGATATCATCCATATAAACCCCCTTTGATATAAGCATATGAACATATGTTTATATGTTACTGCTGATATATCGGCTTGTCAAGGAATTTCACAAGAGTTTTTTATGTATCGGCTGCACTGGCGAAGCTGCGCAAATAAAAAATCCCGCGCTGTCCTTCCCTGCGCAGGCAGGAACAAGCAGCACGGGATATTACGGTTCAGATAAAAATCATAAAAAAATCAGGTGCTCAGTATTTTACCATCTCGAGCTTGCCGATCGATACTCCGGAAGTCGTCGCCTTGATTGACAGGGTTTTGCTTCCCGTCGTGATGTTGGCAAAGTCGCAGTTGACCGTTGATCCTTGGCCGATTGAAAGCGGTATCGACTGGCCGTTAAAGGTCAGTAGAATCGCGTAGTTCGCTGTCGTTCCGTTCGAGGTGATTTTCACGCGGTAGTTTCCCGCGCTTGAGGGAATTACCTTCCATGACTGCATAGCTCCGTTGGCGATAGCGCCGACGGCTGAGGAAACCGTGCCGGGAATGGCAATATCCGTAGTGGCAGGAGGGGTCACCGGCGGGGTTACGGGCGGGGTTACCGTACCCGCTCCGGTGGTGTAGGTGTACCATGGGGTATCGTAGGCAAGTCCGTTTTTTTCATAGGTAAAGCTGTAGTCGATCTTCGTTCCGCCCGCGAGCGAGGCAATCCTTTGCTCCCAGGTTGCGGTCGTGCCGTTGTATGTCATGCGGTAATTGAGCTGACCTCCCGAATTGAGTTTATAGTGAACGTCGGCATACTGGCTTGTCCACTCGGGTTTGAAGGAAACGGTAGCGGTGGTTCCCGAATAGGTCACTGCGGATGTAAATCCGGTTCCGGTTGCGGGAGGCGTCACGGGGGGAGTCACGGGAGGCGTTGTTCCGGTTTTGGAATAAATGCGCACATAGTCCACTGACATTGTCTGCGGCATTGAGGCAGTAATCTGGGAAACAGAAGAGGCGGTGCCTCCGAAAAAGTTTCCGCCGACCGCGAGGTTCAGCAGCAGAAAGAATGAATTCTGGAATTCGGAGAGTTCTGCGGGCGTAATGTCGATGACATAAAACTGGGTGCCGTCAAACCGCGCTCTTATATAAGAAGAATCCCATTCAACTTCGTAGTCATGATAGCCTGCAGACAGTTTGGCCCCGTTGACGTAGGAAAGGCCGTAGTTCGCGTATGAGCCCGCGTTGCTCCAATGGCAGGTTGAAAGGGTTTTGAAGTTATTGGTGCCGCCGGCCATTTCCATGACGTCGATTTCGCCGCATGCGGGCCAGCCCACCGAGTCAATATTGGTTCCCAAAAGCCAGAAAGCCGGCCACATTCCGTTACCTTCGGGGTTTTTTATTCTGGCCACGATCTTTCCGTATTTGGCCGTTACCTTTCCCTTGGTTTGAAGGCGGGCCGAGGTGAACGAGTATCCGCCGACGTTTTCCCGTTTTGCGGTAATATTGAGATATCCGTTGGAAACAGTGGCATTCGCAGCCTGATAGTATTCAAGTTCCGCATTTCCCCAGCCACCAGAGCCGTTGCCCGTCTCGAAATTCCATTTTGAGGTATCGACCGCGGTGCCTGAAAATTCATCCGACCAGACAAGATTCCATCCTGTCGTATCCAGGGCCCGGCTGATATCTGTCTGCCCTGTGCCTGACGGGGACACGGCACTGACCGAGGGATTCTGGCAGCTGATAAAAAAAGATGCGGCGGCAGCGCATATGCCTGCAAGTAGTAGATTTCTGTTCATGAATATCTCCTTTTGTTACCACATTGTCAGCCGGTATTCATGAATTCGATAGGAGTAAAAAAGTCAGAAAGGTATTTATTTTTCGGTAATTTTCTGCATAGCCGGTTATCGGCTCAGGTCGCCCCTGTCCGGGGCTGAGCGTCATTTTACTTTTTCGATGATGTCCGCGATCTGTTCGTATTTCACGCGGGTTTTTTCGATGATGTCGGAAGGCAGCGGGGGCGCGGGCGGCTGTTTGTCCCACTTGATCGAGAGCAAGTAATCCCGGACGAACTGCTTGTCGAAACTTTCCGGGCTTTCGCCGACCTTATAGGATGAACCTACCCAGTAGCGGGACGAATCGGGGGTCAGAGCCTCATCGACCAAAAAGAGCTCGCCTTTCGGATCAAGGCCGAATTCAAACTTGGTGTCTGCCAGGATTATTCCTTGCTCTGCCATTTTCTCCCGGGCCATAAGGTACAATTCAATCGCGGCGGCGCTGATTTTTTCGGCGTTTTCCGCTCCGATGAGCGCATGCAGCTCTTCCATGTTGATGTTTTCGTCATGACCCTCTTCCGCTTTCGTTGAGGGGGTGAAAATCGGATTGGGCAGTTTTCCGGCCAGGGGAATCCCCTCCGGCAGGGGAATGCCGCCTGCACTTCCCTTGGTTTGGTATTCTTCCCAGACGCTGCCGAAAAGGTAGCCGCGCACCACGCACTCGACGGGCAGCCGGTTTAGTTTTTGCACCAGAATCGAGCGTTCTGCCAGGCCGGGGTAGTTTTTCAAAAAAGGAAGTTCCTTTTCCGGGGTATAGGAAATTATGTGATTTTTTATGCTTTTGATCGTCTTGAACCAGTGGTTTGCCACGCGGTTCAAGTACACCCCTTTCAGGGGAATGCCCTCGGTAAAAACGACATCGAATGCCGAAAGGCGGTCCGTGGTTACGATGAGCCATTGATCGGCCTTCACCTCATAAATATCCCTGACTTTGCCGCTGAACAGTTTTTTCAGTTCCTTGATATCGGTGCTCGTTATTGTCGCCATTTGTGTGTTCATAATTTGCAGTATACCTAAAAAGGCATTCCCTGAGCAACTCCGAATTTCTCTTTTTTGCCGCCGCTATCCCGATATCATCAGGCAGTATTTTCGGCGGTATTGGAGGGGCGTCATCGCGGTGACTTTTTTGAACGTCCGCGCGAAGTGAACGCTGTCGTTGAATCCGCTCCTGAAGACCAGTTCCTTGACGGGAACCGTAGTATCCCTCAGGAGAAGACAGGCAAAATGGATGCGCAGGGCAATCAGGTACTGGATAACCGTTCGTCCGGTGGTTTTCTGAAAAAGGCCGTTCAGGCTGGTTCTATTGGTGGCGAATCGGTCGCAAAGGCTTGAGAGCGCGATGTCGCTGCGGAAATTTGTATGGAGGTACAGAAGGATGTCTTCGATTTTGTCGGGAAGTTCCGCATTCTTCGCTTCGGCAATAACTTTCGGTTCTCGGCCGTTTCCTTCCCCGAAGGTTCCTTCATGCCCGGTCCCGATATTCCGGATGTAAAAAAGAAATTCCAGAAAGAAAGACCGGCTTCGGCAGGGCCAAAAAACATCGGCCTGGGCGGCAAGGGATTTATCGAGGGTATCGAGCATGGATGCCGCGTGTTCCGCGGAGAGAGGGCCGAGACTCAGGATGGATTCCTCCCTTTTCCGGGAGACAAAGGGATCAAGCCAGAAGAGATCCTGACGGAAAGGCGACTCTCCCCGTTTGTCGCCCTGAAGCAGCGCGATTTCCCTGGTCAGCTGGAAGTTGATTACGTTCGGCTTGAAGTACACTATCCTGCACGAGAAGCCTTCTGCCTTTAAAAGATTCACGCTTTCGCTTCCGTTCAGGCAAATGACGCAGGGAGACTCGATAAAGAATTTTTTCTCGTCGAGCACGATATAGGCCGATCCTGAGAGGACAAGAACGGCCCGAAATATACCGGGACAGGACGCAAGTCTTTCCTTTCGCTCGAGAAAGAGATTGACCACCATTCCCGGATGGATGGTTCTGCCGACGACCGAAAAATCATCCTGCATACAGTCCTCCCTTTCCCCCGTTTTTTTTCAGTTAAAAAGCGACGCAAGCTCCTGCCCGAAGGGGACAGAGGCATCCGGTCCGTTACCGGTGATTATCTTGCCGGAAACCACTACTGTTTTGTCAGTATACAGGGCTCCCTTGTCTTTGAGAAGCTGAATTATCGGATCGTAGGGGAAGCAGGTGGCCTCAATGCCCTTGAGCACTCCCGCATTGGCAAGTACGCCCGAGCCTGCGCATATCGCGGTGACGTATTTTCCCTGATTTTGGAATGCCTGGACCGTCTCGATGTACGAGGGATCCGACCATATATCAAAGACCCCCATACCGCCGATGCAGACGATAATGTCATACTTTTTCGGGACTATCGACGAAATGGCAATGTCGGGCGTAAACGATCCGCCGAGCATGCCGTCGACCGCGGAGAGTGAGGGCGCTGCCACGGTAACCTTGACTCCCGCTTTGACCAGGGCCGCTTTTATTTCAATGAGTTCGGTGTCCTGGACTTGCTTTGCCGGGATTACCAGTACTGCGGATCGTTCCCTCGCTCTGCAGGCTGTGCCCAGAAGGAGGGTAATCGCCAAAAGCAGAAATACGGATTTGTACATGTGTTTCTCCTGAAAAATGACAGAATTGTGTGCTCCCAGGGAGCCTTTCTGAGCAAAGTGTATCTCATGTCGTTTTTTCAGGGGATTGTATAAATGCAATGACTATATGCATTTTTGCAGGAAGATTATTTTTCACGTTTTATTTATATTGAACTGATTTTTCAGCTTTTTTGCCTGAAAAGAACGAAGGGTTGCATGCAGGTCGACCGGCAAGCGAACAATGGAAACTAGTCGCCTTTCTGTCCGCGGACAGTAATCATGATTGATCTGCAGGCGACTGATTCCTTTTCTCAACGTACGGGATCAAAATTTTCGCAAAAATGAGTTCCTTTGACGTTTTTATGATATATCAGGCAGTTTCCTTCTTTTGAATCGTCTACCTTGAACATTTTTTTTTCCGGATAGTAATTTCTCTTTCCTTCCCATTGTATGCATGCATAACAATGTTTGGTACCGGCTTTTTTAAAATCTAGCCCCACAGCAACCTCCTTGGCTTCTTCATCAGTACAGTGTCAAACGAGCTTGGTCAAGCACATTATTACTACGAATTAAATGTGTTTCTGAAGTATACCACATGATGTTATTTTTTTCTGAAGGTTTTTTTTAAAAATAATGGGGAAATATACTTTATTACTAAAAATACGGGGCTTTTTTTTAAGAATTACTATAAATTATATTATTTATATTTAATATGTCCAAAAAAGTGAATTCTGTTAGCAGATCACAGACTCCCTCTCGAATTCCAGGTAAATCCGGGTTCCTTCATTCCGTTCAAGGCGGATTATACCGTTGAGTTGCCTGGTAAGCATTTTGACAACCAGGAGACCGAAGCCGTTTGATGTCTCGAAATCAAAAGAATCGGGCATTCCGTTTCCGTTATCCGAGATTTCCATGAATACCCGATTGTTCTTCGTCGAGGCGGATACGGAAATGATCCCGTCGGTTCGTTCCGCAAAGGCGTACTTCATGATATTGGTTAACAGTTCATTGAGAAGGATTCCCAGGGGCTGCAGCTTTTTTACGTCAAGGATAAAATCATCAATATTTTTTATGATCTTGACGTCGGCATTATTCGGGAAACTGGTGATGATCTCGTCGATAAGGTAGGGCAGAAACTGCAGGACGGAAAGTTCGTTGAAATCAAGGGACTGATGCAGGCGGTCATACAGGGTCGCCAGGCAAAGTACGCGGTTTTCCGTGTCCTTGAGAATGGCTATGGCCGCCGATTCGGTCAGGGAAGCGGCTTGCAGCGAAAGAAGGCTTGTCAATGTCATCATGTTGCTTTTGATGCGGTGATGGACTTCCTGTAATATCTCTTCCTTCTCGGCGAGGAGATTGATGATCTTGTCATCGGCGAGTTTTCTTTTTGTGATATCCCGATGGACGTACACTATGCCGATGGGCACGCCGCTTTTGTCGCACAAGACGTTCGCGTTTGCATCGCTGTAAAACTGACTGCCGTCTTTCCTGACCATCAGGTATTCCGCGCTGCCGGTCAGGTGACCGTTGAGCATCTCGGTGATAAAATATACTGCTTTCTTTTGATAGTCGGGATGCATGAATTCCAATACGTTGCGGTTAAGCAGTTCGTCTGCGGAATCATAACCTGCCATGTCAATAGCCTG
>JAYVSC010000013.1:0-2036 GCA_043775705.1 Spirochaetales bacterium
GCGCTTTTCAGCATCTCGGTGATGGTCGTTTCCTCGATGCCGGGCTCGCGGCTCGCGTCAATCAGGTACAGAATGCAGTCGGACTCGGGCAGCCGGTCATGCGCTATCGACTTGAGGATAATGTTCAGTTTTTTGTCGGATTCATGATAGCCGGGGGTATCGATAAAAATGAGCTGCCCGCGCTCCCCGTTCACGATCCCGCGGATCGCGTTCCGGGTTGTTTGCGGAAACGGAGAGACGATCGAGACCTTCTCTCCGCAGGCGGTATTCAGGAAAGTCGACTTACCGGCCGACGGGCGGCCGATAATCGCGACAATGGCGGTTCTTTGGGTTGTTATGTTGATTTCATCTGACATGAGATGAGATTACACGCCCTTGACTATCTTTTCAATCAGGACAAGTGCCTTGGTCGGGCAATTCGTCACGCATTCTCCGCAGGAATCGCAAAGCGCATAGTCGATGACGGGAATTCCGTTAATAACCTTGAGACATTGCTTCGGGCACACCTTCTCGCACTTGAGGCACTTTATGCAGCCGGCTTTGCAGTCCTTGATTACCTGCGCTTTTTTGGTGTTCCGGTTCGAGCAGAGCGGGGCCGAGCCTTTTCGGGCGGCGGGCACGGTCGACAGGATCATCTGGGGGCACTCTTTGACGCAAATGCCGCATCCTGTGCATTTGGAGTAATCGACATGCGGAAGTCCGTCCTCCTGCATATGGATCGCATCGAAAGGACAGGCCTTTTCGCAGTCGCCGTACCCGATGCAGGCCCAGTCGCACAGCTTGAGTCCGTTTATCGAAAGCTTCACCGCCTGGCATGTCCTGATACCGTTGTAGGAAGCCTTCGGCAGGCACACTTCTTTCGAGCCCTGGCAATGGAGAAAGGCGACGACGGTCTCGGCGGAGGCATTTACCCCGACGATCTTTCCTACCGCTTCGGCCACCGATGCGCCGCCGACGGTGCAGGCATTCGCCGGCGCCTCTCCCCGGGCAATGGCGGACGCAAGGCCGTCACAGCCGGGAAATCCGCACGCTCCGCAGTTCGCGCCGGGAAGAACCGCGCGGATGTCGGCCTCGGTCGGGTCAACAGGAACGTGGAACATCTTCTTGAAAACCCCGAGGAGAAAGCCGAGCAGAGCCGAAAGCACCAGGGATATAACCAATGTTGTAATAATAATTTGCATCAAGACACCTCTATTTGATCAGACCGGCAAAACCGCCGAAGGCCATTGACAGAAGGGCGGCCGCGATAAACAGAATCGGGGTTCCTTTCAGAAACGCGGGGATGGGAGCGATCTTGATCCGCTCCCGTATGCCCGACAGAAGCACCAGGGACATCATAAAGCCCGCAGCGACCCCGACGGCGTACACGAGGGACTCGATGAAGGAGTATCCCTTGATGATGACGTCGAAGGTGACGGCGAGGATCGCGCAGTTCGTGGTGATCAATGCCAGATATACACCCATCGAACTATAGAGCGCGGGCGCCGACTTTTTCAGGTAGAACTCCACCAGCTGCACCAGACTCGCGACGACGAGGATGAACATGAGGATTTGGAGAAACTCCACATGGAATGGAACGAGTATGAACATATACAGGGGATAGGTTACCGCGGTCGCGAGCACGGTGACGAACATGACGGCGGCTCCCATGCCCGTCGATTTATTGACGTCGGTGGACATACCGATAAAGGGACAGAGGGCAAGAAAGCGTATCAGAACCACGTTCTCGATGAGCATTGCGGAAAGGAAAATCTTCAGCAGAGGGTTCATTTGGATACTCCCTTTTTTTCGATCAGTTTATTGACGCCGAAGGCGGCGGAAATGAGAAGGCCGAAAATAAAGAAGCCTCCCGGGGGAAGGGTAAAGAAACCGATGCGATACTCTTCAGGAATGAGCTCCTTCCCGAAAAAGCTTCCGGCCCCGAGGAGCTCGCGGATAATCGAGATCACCACGAGCACCCAGGTATAGCCGAGGCCCATGCCGAGAGCGTCGAAAATCACGTCAAGCACCGGCTGCTTGTAGGAGAAAGACTCGAC
>JAYVSC010000014.1:0-2072 GCA_043775705.1 Spirochaetales bacterium
GAATGGAAAAAGCTGCAGAAGCGGAGGCGCAGGAGAGAGTACGCCATCTGGAAAACGGATTCAATTATCTCACCGCCCTTGCGTCCATCTCGCCGCTCACCGGTTTTCTCGGTACCGTTTCGGGCATGATCGCGGCGTTCAAGTCCATAGCAAGCGCTACCGAAGTGAACGCGCAGCTGATCGCAAACGGAATCTACGAGGCTCTGATCACCACGGTGTACGGACTGTGCATCGCCATCGTCGCCCTTGTCGCCTACAACATGCTGATGCAGCGGGTTGATACCTTCGCGGCCGACGTCACGAAAGTCGTCAGCGACCTTACCTCTGCGATTCTCGAAAAGCAGGATGAGCAGGAAAGAGCGAAATGATAAAGCGTTTTCTGAAACGTAAAAGCGATGACCCGGGTGACTCCGGCGCGCTGAACGACCTCTCGTTTTTGCTGATAATATTTTTTATCGCGATAGCGGGCTTCAACGTGAATAAGGGATTCCTTATGGATTTGCCTGCGCGCGACAAACCGCGCATTGTGCAGAGCGATGACCTGATAAAGTGTTCCCTCGATACCGCAGGCGATATTTCCCTTGACGGGAAAACGGTAACGCTGGCGGAAATAACGACAGCCATACAGAATAAAAAGGCGAAGCATCCGAACATGACCTTTCTCCTGATCATCGACCCGGAAACCCGGTACCAATACGTCGTAAGCATTATCCACGAGGTGCGCCGCCTCGAGGTGGAAAACTTTTCCTTCAAGATGAGCGGGGCGAAGCCATGATCAATCTGAAACGAAGAAAGCACAAGCCGTTTGTCCCCATGTCTTCGATGTCGGATATCGGTTTTCTCCTCCTCATCTTTATCATGCTTATCTCCCTGATCAATCAACGGCATGAAGTCAAAATTGAATACTCCGAGGCCAAGGTGCTCGAGAAAACGCAGGAAAAGGATAATCTCGAAATTTGGGTTGAGAAGAACGGTTCGCTTACTGTGGACGCGTCTTCAGTAACGCTTCCCGAGCTCGAGATTCTTATTGCCGAATCCCTTGCCTCGAAACCGGGAACGCGGGTACACATCATCGCGGACAGAAACACACCCTACCTCTACGTGAACGCCGTCGTGGGCATCCTCCAAAAGCTGCAGCACCGGGTAGTCAGCTTTGTCGTTCGGGAGGAACTATAATGACGAACAGAACCATTGCTCATTGGCTCCTCAGACACCGGCGGATACTTTTTTTCTCAGCGGCCGTATTTCTGCATCTCGCTGCCTTTATTTTCATCAAGTTCTCTTCCCCTCCGGATGAAAGCGGGAATCCGGACAAGTATGAAATTCTCAAGCTCGTCGACGTCGAGGAATACCTGCCGCCTCCTCCCGCAGATGAGGCGGTCACGACGGTATACGATCAGCCGACCGCATCTGAACAGGTAGTTGAAACCGAGACGCAGGTAATTGAAGCTAAGGGCTCAGGTGCAAACGCTCCCCTTGAACCGGATTATCTGCCGCAGCATAAAGTCTCGACTATCCCCGACATCCCGACCAAGGAAATCCTTGCACGCATCGAATATCCGCCTATAGCCCTGAGGCAGGGAATAGAGGGGGTGGTATATCTGGAATTGTACATTGACCAGAACGGCGTCATCCGAAAAGTAAACGTGCTGAAAGACCCGGGCTACGGGTTCGCTGAAGCTGCCGTTGCTTCGCTGAAAAACATTCTGTGCAAGCCGGCAATGGCCAATGGCGTGCCCGTCGCGGTGCGCTTCCGGTACCCGATACGCTTTACGCTGCAGTGAAAAAAAGGGCGGAGGAATACGTTCCCCCGCCCCGCGTAGTTTTTTTGGTTTTTCGCCTCTTCCCTAGGACTTGTGATGGCCCGGGGTCACGCTCTGTATAGTCTTCTTGATATTGTACATGTACCGCTTGATCTTGGAACTGGCCGTCTTTTCGAATTTATCGACCAGTTCCACGCGGTCTATCCGCGAGATACGGTTGACGTTTTCATTCACGAAAAATTTTATCTCGTTCATAATCTCCTCGCGCTTGTAGGTAAGCATGTAGGAAACCTCGCTCATCGCGCCGTT
>JAYVSC010000015.1:0-16548 GCA_043775705.1 Spirochaetales bacterium
AGGATCTGCACGTCTATGGATCTCTCTGTTACAGGGTACGAGCTGCCCTTCACCGAGCTGATTATCTGGGCGCGGGAGAATACGCGGCCGGGATTGCGCGCGAGGAATTCGAGTATCAGGAATTCGGTTACCGAAAGGACGAGGCTCTCTCCGTCACAGAAAATTTCATGGCGTACCGGGTCAATCTCTATACCATGGATCGAGGTATGTTCCCCCTCCGCTTTTACCGGGGTTCTGTTTTTCCGCCGGAGAACGGTCCGAACTCGTGCAAGAAGAATCCTGGGTGAAAAGGGTTTGGCTATATAATCATCGGCCCCGAGCTCAAGCCCGAGAACCACATCGGTATCTTCCGTTTTGGCCGTAATCATGATGACGGGAATCCCGGATGTAGCGGGTGATTCCTTCAATCGCCGGCACACATCGAGTCCGCTCATGCCGGGAAGCATCAGATCAAGGAGAATCAGATCCGGAGTCTCGCTCTTGATTGACCGGAGCGCATCCTCTCCGCTCGAACTGGTGGTCACACGGAAGCCGTCTTTTTCAAGATTGTACCGGAGAAGCTCGAGAATGGGCATTTCATCGTCAACGGCAAGAATTCGTTCATTACTCATGGGTTAACCTTACCTTAACAAAAATCCTTTGTCAGTGGAATGCATGATTTTAACACGATTTTCACCAAAAAATGATTTTCTTCTCATTTAATAAGCGATGATATATAATAGATAGTGTTAGGAAAATAAGGGATAAACCGTGAAAATAACTGTAAAAATAGCTTCTTTGGCGTTTCTTCTGGCGTTTTGCTGCGCTTCCGCCCCGGCAGCCGGGGGAAATATATATAATGGTAGAGAAAGACTTCTTTTTTCCCGTTTTCTCCTGCTCGAGTCGCCTCTGGACAGAGGTCAGCAGCTTTCTATCGATGAAAACACCCCCGGAGTCCTGACATATACCGGCGGGGCAATTCCTTCCTCCCTTAAAAACTGTAAAAAAATGTATACCTTCAAGGTCCTTTTTTCGATCTTGGAGGTGCCATCGACGGAATTTATTTCCC
Source organism: Spirochaetales bacterium (assembly GCA_043775705.1). Lineage (GTDB taxonomy): Bacteria > Spirochaetota > Spirochaetia > Treponematales > Treponemataceae > Teretinema. The sequence goes on from JAYVSC010000015.1 coordinate 1,049, forward strand.
TTTACATGGGATTGACGGAGTTTCCCTACGCGATATACCTGAACGGCTCCGAAATTTTCAGGAAAGGCCGGAACACCGATACCTACTACAATTCCAGCATGCGGGCCGCCTACGAAATTTTTCTGCCGCCAGCCCTGCTGCGGAGAGGGGGGCCGAACGAGATAGTCCTTCAAGCCTATCCCCGCTCGGAAAAGACATCCCTCGACATTTTGTATATCGATAGCCCTGAAAACATCTCGCAGGCTGTTTTTCTGAGGAATTTCGTCGGCATCAACCTGATTCAGGGAGCCATGGTGCTTTCCCTGATTATCGGGCTGTATTTTTTTATTTTATACCTCGCTGAAAAAAAGAGGCAGAAAACCAGGTTTATCTTCGCGCTGTTCTGTTTCGGCTTTTTTTTCGCGACGATTTCCATCGCTACCTTTCACGATACGAGCAATGAACAATTGATGGAAAATTTGTCGAAACTCGGCCTGCTTTTGTCATCGACGTTCATTCTTCGCTTTTTTATGGAATTTACCGGTGTGCTCAACAGACTCAAGGCTGTCCGGATTTTCGTGACTTCGCTAGGATGCATTATGGCCTTCTCTTTTCTCTTTCAACGGAGCAAGGAAGCGCTTACCTCCTGGTTCTCGCTCGCGATTCTCGTTGTCGTAGCGCCTTATTTATTTCTCTGTCTTGTCATTCTGGCTATCGCGATAATCCAGCACCGGCAGAAAGGGCTCGGTTTGCTGCTTACCGGATTTACCGTGATGATCGTCGCGGTGATCCACGATGTCCTGTATCTTTCGGCAAATGCGCTCCCTTATGCCTGGCTGATTACCTATGGTTTTTTCTCCATAGTCCTGTCGATTTTCGCCCTGCTTGCGGAGGAGCAGGCAAGGCTTTACCATGAATCACTGCAGAGCGAGGCTGATATCCTCGTTGACCGCAACCGCATCAGGATGCTCAATGACGAGCTCGTCAAGCAGAAGGATTCCTTTTTCCGCTTCGTTCCCACGGAATTCCTGCAGCTGCTGGGCCGTACCTCGGTCGTTGACATCAAGCTCGGAGACAGTACCCTCCGGTACCTGACAATCATGTTCACCGACATTCGGCGCTTTACCTCCATCGCCGAGGGTATGCTTCCCATGGAAATATTCGAGTTCCTGAATTCCTATCTGTTCCGCATGGAAAAGGCAGTGCTTCTGAACGGCGGCTTCGTGGACAAATATATCGGCGACGGCGTGATGGCCCTTTTTTCCTCGGATGAGGGCAAGGAGGCCGGCAAAAACCCGATGAGCGCCGACAATTCGCTCCGGGCAGCGCTGCATATCAAGAGAGAGCTGCATATCTTCAACAAGGAAATAGAGGCGAGGCATATCCTTCCGATCCAGATAGGCATAGGCATCAATACCGGGGACGTAACCCTCGGAACCGTCGGCAGTGATACCCGCTTGGACACGACTGTCATCGGGGACGCGGTGAACCTGTCGTCGCGCCTGGAATCGCTTACCAAGTTGTACCGGACTCAAACCCTGATTTCCGAGAACACCGTTCTTGCCCTGGAGCGGCAAGAGGATTTCTCGCTGCGCCTGATCGACACCGTATCCGTCCCGGGACGAATAAAATCCGTCAAGATTTTCGAGCTGCTCGATCCGACAATCGAGGCGGATGCACTGATAATGACGGCTTTGCAGGACTTTACCGATGCGGTCAGTTTGTACCGGGCGGGGAATTTTGCAGAGGCTCTTTCCCTGTTCAACCGTTTGATCGAGCGCAATCCCGGTGACCATGTACCCGTTATTTACGCCGAGCGCTGCAGGACTTTTCAGAAAAACATGCCCGACGGTTCATGGGACGGTGTGTTCAGGATCAATGAAAAATAAAAAGGATATATGAAGAAAGCATTATATTTCGGAAGCGATGTGGTGTTTCTCGTCATTGCGGTTATCACCGGCAGGAGTTCGCCTCCGCCGCGCTTTTATTCAAGTCGCTGTCAGCGCAGTGTCCGGGCGACAAGGCCGCAGAAAGTCTTATGAAGCGAAGCGAGCGCCTGCTCGAGGAGGGTTCCTCGGCAACATGGGACGGAATAATCGAACTGAGAGATAAATGAAAACGGAAATATATTATTTTACGGCTACAGGTAACTGTCTTCTCGCCGCGAAGGAAATAGCGGAAAAACTGGATGGCGGTTTTCATTCAATCGCGGCCCTTCGTGATGAGAAAGCCATCCATCTGGAAGCGGGCGCCGTCGGCCTGGTCTTTCCCTCCTATTTTGCGACGAACGGCGAGAGCGGCTTGCCTTTGACGGTCGTGCGGTTTATCCAAAAACTTTCAGGCCTGTCGGGCGTGTATGTATTCGCCGTGACGACTTCGGGCGGTGTTCCCGGCTCCACGATAGCCAATTGCGCATCCCTCGTCGCTTCGTGCGGGGGGCACCTCGCCGCGGGCTTTACTCTTGGCATATGCACAAATACGCCGGGCGTTATCGAAAAACTGGGGCAGTTTTTTCTCGGGAAGAAAGCCGACCTTTCTGACGCGGCGGCTTTGAGGCAAAGCTCGAAATGGAGCGTTCATCAAGCCCTATGGGAAAATAAAATCGAGTCTATATGCGCTTACGTGCGGTCACAGAAAAAGGGCCTATATGAAAGCCGCAGCATGTTTTTCAAGCTACTCTGGCTGCCTCTCCTTGCCCTCGAGAGTCCTCTTTTCCGCGCGCGGTACGAAGGCCTCTCCGGAAAGAAGGGGCTGCCCTTTCGTTCCCTCGTAGCCGCCTCCGACCGGGGTTTTACGGTGAACGCGCTATGTACCGGATGCGGAATCTGCGCAAAAGTTTGCCCTGCAGGGAACATTCAGATGGAGAAAGGGCGGCCTCTCTATCACCATGACTGTGAAACCTGCCTTGCCTGCTACCAGTGGTGCCCGGTGAACGCAATTGGCGGACCTTTAGTGGAATATAATCCCCGTTATCACCATCCTGAAGTAACTGTTTCGGAATTATTCGTATAACCGCGCATCATTTAACGCGATTTTAACATAAACATAATTATCTTCTCATGCAGGGACATTAAGTTTGCTATAACAAAACCTTTAGGAGGAATATGTTATGAAAAAGACTATTATGATTCTTGCAGCCGTGGTTCTCGGGACTGCCGCTGTTTTCGCCGCCGGTACAAAACTTTCCGGTACCTTTACTTTCGGAGGCTCGACCACCGTGCAGCCGATCGCCAACGTCGCCATCGAGCAGTTCGTGAAAGCGAACCCCGGCGTAAAAATCACCTATGAAGGTCTTGGTTCAAGCACAGGACTGAAACAGCTGATAGAGGGAACCGTAAGCCTTGCAGGCTCATCCCGCGACCTGAAGCAGGCCGAACTGGATGCCGGTCTCACCCCGGTAATCATCGCCCGCGACGCCCTTTCAGTCGTAGTGAACAAGGACATCCCCGTTTCCAACCTTACCATAGAACAGCTTGCGGGAATCTATTCCGGCACCATCCTTAACTGGAAAGAAGTCGGCGGAAAAGACGAAGTTATCAACGTGGTAAACCGCGATGAAACCTCCGGCACCTGGGGCTCGTTCAACGATCTGGTGCTCGTTCCCAAAAAACTCGCCTATACCAAGAACGCCATTGTCGCGAAAGAAAACGGCGAAGTGGCCGCAAAAGTTGCTTCTACCCCCGGTGCCATCGGTTATGTGGGACTCGGCTTTGTGGAAGAAATCACCAAGGCCGGCGGAAAGGCACTTTCTCTTAATGGAATCTCTGCCACGGTAAAGACCGCGCTTGACGGAACCTACCCCCTGTCGCGCAACCTCTACGTGGCGACCAAGGGCGCGGCTAAGGCAGGCTCAGTGGAAAAAGCCTACATTGACTACATTCTCTCCGCACGCGGAAAGATCATCGTCAAGGAAGCGGGCTTCGTGCCCCTGAAATAAATTACCCGCAAGAAAGGATCCGGCATGTGATTCTGAAGGCGCGCTCGGTCAATAGCGACCGTCCGCGCCTTTTACTGTTTAATTTTTAGGAGTCGACGTGAAAAAAGCTATGCGGGTTTTTGAATCCGGTTTGGAGAAAACATTCTTTATCTGTGCGCTCATCTCGATAACCAGCGTTATCCTGATGACGTTTTTTATTTTTCAGCGGGGCTTACCTCTGTTTTCCCATATTTCGGTGCTGGATTTTTTATTCTCGACTGACTGGAATCCTTCCCGTGCCGGGAATCCGGGCTACGGTATTTTTTCGTTTATCGTCGGCGCCTTTTTCGTTACCTTCCTTGCTCTTTTGATCGCCGTCCCGATCGGCATTTCTACCGGCATTTTTCTTTCAGAGATGGCAGGCCGCAAGGCGGGATCCTTCCTGCGCAGCACCGTGGAACTGCTCGCCGGCATTCCCTCGGTTATTTACGGACTGTTCGGCATCGCATTTGTCGTGCCCCTCGTGCGGAATCTTTTCGGCGGCAACGGCTATTCAGTCCTTTCAGCCTCCATCATCCTCGCAATCATGACATTGCCGACCATCATCAATATGACCGAGGTTTCCATCCGTTCCGTTCCTAAAGAACTCCGCGAAGGATCCTATGCGCTCGGCGCGACCAAGTGGCAGACCATCGTCGGCGTACTTGTTCCCGCGGCAAAGAGCGGCATCATTACCGGCGTTGTCCTCGGCATGGGTCGCGCTCTCGGCGAGACGATGGCCGTCCTCCTTGTCGGAGGTAACGCCCCCATCATGCCGACGGGTCCTCTTTCGATGGTCCGCACCCTGACCATGAATATCATCACTGATATGTCCTACGCCGAGGGCGTGCATATGACCGCCCTTTTTGCGACGGCGATTGTCCTCTTTGTCTTTATTCTCGCTCTTAACCTGTTTATCCAGCTAGCCCTCAAGGCCGCAGTCAAGGAGCAGCATGTATGAAAAGAAAAATAGCCCTCACCGAATATGCGTCAGTCGGATTCGTCTGGTTTTCCGCGGCTTTGACCATTGGCACGCTGCTCCTCATTCTCGGCTACATTATGTGGAATGGATTTTTTTACAGCAACCGCTACGAATATACGGTCACTTCCCATATTGATTCTTCTCTGGACGGCGCCGTTCTCGTCGTGAATAAAAGCCTGCGCATCACGGAACTTCCTTTCAACATAGTCCAGAATATTTTCAATGATGAGTATACGACCTGGAAAAAGATAGACGAGCAGGATATTGACCTCTATCCCTATGTCGCTGATGAATTGACCGCGCGTCTTGGTGCAACCCTTGCCCTTGCCGCCCCTGGAACCCTCGTGGAATACCCGGGGGATACGGCAGCGGTAATCGAGGCAGTCACTGCACAGGACGGCGGCGTTGCACTTTTGGACAAGGCCGCCTTCGATGCGCTGGATGCCGGGATGAAAGCGCGGGTCAAGCAGATTTCGCTGCGCACAGTCGCCCTTGCTTCGAATCCGGATGTAACCGCGTTAAAAGGAAATTTTAAGATAGGCACGATAAATGAAATGGATATTTCCCGTCTCTATCGAGGGGAGATAGCAAACTGGTCGGAACTTTCGGGAAGCGACCTTCCTGTGGTTATGGTGATTCCGCCTGTCACGGACAGTCTTCACGCGCTTGTCCTGAAAGCGGGGTACGCAGCCGGGAAAACGGGAAAGGGAACATTCCTTCAAACCGCCAGCATGGAAGAGTATTATGCATTGCTTGGGCGGACCGCGGGAGCTGTCGGTCTCGCCCGGGCAAATCGTCTGGACGGGGCCGGTCTTTCCACAATCAAACTTGCGCGCCAGGAATCCGGACGGAACCTGAAATTGTCCTTTCTGCTTGAAGCGCCGAAAGATTCCGGGAAAATCGGCGGTATTTCTACTATTATCGGTAATACCCTTCTGATGATTCTTCTTACCCTTCTGTTTTCCGTCCCGCCGGGACTATTCGCGGCTATTTACCTCGTCGAATATGCCCGGGAAGGCCGCATTGTCCGTTTTATCCGTCTCGGCACCGAAACATTGGCAGGCATTCCCTCCATTATATTCGGCCTTTTCGGCATGCTCGTATTTGTGCAGGGTTTTCACTGGGGTATATCCCTTTTGTCCGGTTCCCTTACCGTTACCCTGATGATTCTGCCCACATTGGTCCGAACGGCCGAGGAGGCCCTGAAAGCCGTGCCGCATTCCCTCCAGGAAGGAAGCCTCGCTCTGGGAGCCACCAAGGTGCAGACAATTTTTCGCGTTGTGCTGCCCGCCGCTTTTCCGGCTATAGCTTCGGGGGTTATTCTTGCGATAGGACGGGCTATGGGTGAAACTGCGGCTCTTATCTATACAATGGGATCGAACTACAACCTGACTGCAGGGCTTTTCGATTCAACACGTACCCTCGCGGTGCATATCTACCTTATTATGGCGGAGGGTATATCCATGGACCGCGCTTTTGCTTCGGGTACAATCCTTATTTTCTTTATTCTGATAATCAACACGTCTGCCCGAGTTCTTATTAACCGTATGGGCCGCATGACCAGGGCTTGATTCCCCGGATACGATACAGATCGTTTTCTTCTATTAGATACATGTAAAAAGACGTCAGGGGTAATTATTGTTCCCGGCGTCTTTTTTTTTGACAAAACTCTATCCTCGAATAATACTTAAAGATGGTTCCTTGGGTAAGGCATTTGGTAAAATCAGCTAAATCGGTTTACTTTAAACTTGACCGATTTAGAAAACCGGTTTACCATATACTTACGTTCAATTTACACGGTTGAAAAGAGGAGAAAAGAAATGAAGAAACTAGTACTTGTATTGATGGTGCTTTCTTTGGTTGCTTCCGGCTTGATGGCCCAATCAGCAAGCAAGGCAAAATGGAATGCTAAAACTGGTCAGTATGTTATTGAAAAGGATGCCAAAATTACCCTTGGTATCGACAGCGACGCATTCGGCATGGCATTGGTTGCCCTCTGGGACAAGACCCATCCCGATGCAAAAGGTGCAGTTGAATTCCTCAACACACCTTCTGATTCATCCGCAAAAAAACTTGCCGACCTTCAGGGAGATGCTCCTGACGTTGTTATGGCCCTTACTTCAGACGTTCCGAAGTTTGCCGGCGCCATGTCAAACCTTGACTCAAACCTCGTGAAAATCGCGACTGCCAATATTGATACCCCTTTCTACAAAGCAGCAAATGCAATGTTCAAGGCCCCGGTAGCTATCCCCTTCGCATACGACGGAATGGCCTTTGCCTGGAACAAGACCATGCTTACCAAACTCGGTTATGATGTTTCCAAAGTAACCAAGGATAACCTTCCTGTTGCATTTGATACCTGGGAAAAAATATTTGCCCTTGCCAAGGCTTGGGACGCAAAACGCCCGACCTACATGGACAAACCCGTTAATATCGTATTCCCGATGTCCCTTGACGAACCCTGGTCCGGCTTCTCCAGCACCACTGCCGGCGGCTGGGCGATCTACAAAGACGGCGACGCGCTCAAACCCGGTTTTGACCAGGCTTCATTCCTCAAAGGTCTTGAATTCATCAAGCTCGCTTCCGATTCCAAGATCTCCGTCGAAGCTGACGGTTCCAAGACCCCCGGCGCTTCATGCACCTGGAGATGGGATGCAGTACTCAACGACCAGAGCGCACCTTTCGGCCTCGTCGGTACCTGGATGGACATCAAGGGCGCACTTGCAAAAGGCGGCCACAATATGCAGTTCGGACCCATGCCTACCTTTGGCGGAAAAAGACTTACTCCATTCCTCAAGGTTAAAGTATACGTCCTGAACGCATACAGCAAATATCCTTCTGCAGCCGCAGAACTTCTCCGCCTGATGCTTTCCAAGGAAGGTATGCAGGTAATGATCGACAATTCAGCCTATGTTCCTGCCCTGAAAGCCGGTGCGAAGATCGCTCCCGACTACACAAAAGACCTTGTAAAACAGCAGATGGCTTATGCCTTCCAATACAGCTATGTTGAGCCCGTTACCCTGAAACTGCCCGCGAATCCCGCGATGCAGGCAATGGATGTGTACTACAACATCGCGATGAACCAGTTCTACAAAGACGTGTGGGACGGATCGAAAACTCCTGCCAAAGCACAGACTGAAATTGTTGCAGCCGCCGCCAAATGGCTCGCTGATAACAACAAAGCCAAGTAAGCTCACTTACATTTTGTAAAAATGACAAGGGCTTCCGACAGGAAGCTCTTGTTGTTTGTGAGTGACGCGAGAAAAAAAGTCGTATACTTAAGCGATATCACTTTTTTTCTCGGGTCAAAATACTGCTTTTTTCAATAAGGAGAAGAAACGGATGCAAAAACAATCTGGCAAATCTGTTTTTTTACAGGAAATCAAGGAACAGCCATCGCTCCTTTGGGTTATGGTCGGCTCTTTTTTCATTATGGGTCTCGGTCAACTTTATAATAAGCAACGCCTCAAGGCATTGATTTTTTTTGCGCTCCCTCTCTTGTTTGTCGCTCTTGAATTAGGTACCGGCTCCTGGGGAAAGATGAAGGAAAGCTATAAAAGCGACTACATCCAGTATTTCGGAGAGGTCCTGACCGCGAGCGTTCAGGGGCAATCCGACAGCCTGAGCCTGGCATTGAACAAGGTCGTCACGATCACCGCGCCTTCCGTCGAACAGATTGACGCTTCCGAAATCGCAGCCGACCAGGATCCCGGCATCATCCAGATCCGCAATAACTTTTCTGCGGATCCTGCCGGCACTCACGGTTATATTGTGCAGGACTGGGTGTCCCTTGCCCTTGCAACGGCCAAGGCGGACGTCGAGGCCGTTGAAGTGGACCCGGCGGTCATCAAGACCGTTACCGACGTGATGCCGCTTCTGTCCACCGCAGTCGCTGCTTCCGTTCTCGAGCTGAGCGGGCAGGCTATGCCGAGCGGCGCTTTTACGGGAGTATGGAGCGCGGACAACGCGATAGAGGTTCCTGCGGGAAAATTGATCCGCGTAACCTATCCCCTGAACATTGACGATACCGATATCGGTCCTATCATCGAGTATTTTACCCCCGAGTATGCCCAGCAGATCGTCAGCGGTACGCCGTTGGTCAAGGAAAAGCATTACTATATCAGGGATAACGGCGGTTATATCACGCGCGGCCTGTGGGGCATGGTAACCCTGGGAAGCCTGGTTATCGGCGATACGTACCGCGGCATGTCGGTCGAGGCGATGAATACCGATAAACCATGGGCGTCTGCCGACAACTCTTCCCTTCTTCTTGCCCGCGGCCTCATCGTAGTCATTATGTGTATCCTCCTCTTTTTTTTCTGGGCACTGAATATTTTCGACGCATGGCGATCAAGAAAACAGTTTTTGACAACGGGTAAAACCCAGAATATCAGGCAGTCAATAAGCGAACTATGGGAGCATGCCTATGTGTGGGTGCTGATCGCCCCGTCCATTCTTCTTATTCTTTTCTTTACGGTGATTCCCTTTTTCTATACCTTCCTGTGCAGTTTCACCAACTGGACCTATAAAGTGTATCTGATCCAGCAATTGATAAAATGGAACGGCATCAAGGAGTACCTGATGGTATTCGGCGAGCCCGCCTGGCTTAAGGTTTTCTTCCAGGTATTCGGCTGGACAATCATCTGGGCTGTCGTCAGCTCGATCACGGTATACGCGATGGGTTTCGCCCATGCGCTGGTCCTTGAGTCTCCCGTCGTCCGTTTGAAAAAAGTCTGGCGCAGCGTCATGATCATTCCCTGGGCTTTCCCCGCGATGGTGTCGCTTCTCTTTTTCAGGAATGTGTTCGACGTTCGCGGACCCCTGAATGCCTTCCTGCTTCAGTTCAACCTGATGAAGCCGTTCTCCGCCTTCCTCTACAATATTCATCTTGCGGGTTCCGCGGTCGCGGGCAAGGCAGACGATCTGATTTACTGGTTTGACCCTTCCTATAACGGGAACCTCGCGAAAGCCGTCGCCCTTCTCGTCAACCTGTGGCTCGGCGCCCCGTATTTCATGATGCTGATCACCGGCATCATGACGACGATCCCCGCTGAACGCTATGAAGCCGCGATGATCGACGGCGCGAGCAGCTACCAGCGTTTCAGGTTTATCACGCTGCCCATGGTGCTGAACGCGACGATACCGGCGATGATAATGACGGTTACCTTCAACTTCAACAATTTCGGGGCACTCTACTTCCTTACCGGAGGCGGGCCGAACTGGCTTATCGAAAACCTGCCGGAGTCCCTGCGGACATGGATGAACTCCATGCCGGGACAGACCGATATCCTGATATCGTGGATTTACAAGATTTCGTTCAACATGAACGCCCAGCTCTACAACAAGGCGGCGGTTTATACCCTGTTCGTCTTCCTCATCCTCGGGACGTTCTCGCTGATAAACATGAAACTCACCAAAGCTTTCAACGAAGAAGGGGAGGAATAAATTATGAAGACTCGAAGAAATATTCCCGGAAGCCATACGCTCTATAAATCCGTATTTCTGTACGCCTGGCTCATAATCACGGTTCTGGTTACCCTCGTTCCTTTTACCTGGATGATATGGGCGTCTTTTTCAAAGGGCAGCCTGCTTCAGGGCGTGTCCCTCTATCCCAACATGAAGAATTTTTCTCTTGAGCATTATCAGTATCTGTTCACCTACAGCAGCACCCAGAAGGAGGGGGCAACCCCCGACTTCGTGGCTGCCTTCCTGAGGACGCTGACCGTAGCCTTTCTGAACGTCGGCCTCGTCGTGAGCGTGAGCACCATGTTTGGTTACGCGGTGTCGCGCTTCCGCTTCAAGGGCAAGAAATTCATCATGTATGCGATGCTCGTCCTTCAGCTTTTCCCCGCCTTTATGGGAATGGTCGCCATCATGGTGTTGTTCCGCGATTTCGGCTGGCTTAAAAACCCGAACTACTTCGTGTTCCTCTATGCCGCAGGCTCTATCCCCCTCAATGTGTTCATGATCCGCGGCTTTATGTCCTCAGTGCCCATGTCCCTGGATGAAGCCGCGATGATCGACGGCGCATCGAGGTCAAAAACGTTTATCCTGATTCTTCTGCCGATGATCCTGCCGATGATAGGGTTTATCGCGGTCAACGCCTTTATGGCGCCCTGGATGGACTTTATCCTGCCTTCCGTGCTACTCGACAAGAAAAGCGAAACCCTTGCCGTTCTGCTGTACCGCTGGACTGACCGTCTGGTGACACTGACCTATAATCCCCTCAACTTCTTCGCGGGCGGCATCATCGTCGGAATCCCGATCATGATAGCCCAGATATTCATGCAGCGTTTCGTCGTGCATGGCGCCACCGAGGGCGCGGATAAAGGCTGATTCTTTTTTGGCGTTTCCGTATAGTATGACGACGAACCGCAAAAAAAAAGCGGTTCGTCTTTTTTTTAAAGGAAGGATTTTCAATGGTTGATACAAAACGCAAGCCCTGGCTTTTTACGCTGATGCACGCTCAGGTCTCGAACGCGGAGGCAGAAAAACTCGGCTCTTCTCCCTGGTGGCTGCTGGTTCTGGTGATTCTTGCCTCGACGACCCTTTCCGCGTTTCCTCTGGTGAATGACCGCTACAAAAACCTGATTGCCTCGACCAATCCCGCGAACTATCCCGCTCTTTCCCAGGTCTTCAAAAAAATAAAGACGGAAAACTGGCTTCTTCGCGTCGAGAACGGCATTCTGCTGACCGAAAGTCCGGTGCCCGCACAGGTGCAGGTAGACAAGTGGATGGTCGTTTTCGAGGGCTCGGGCGGTTCCTCGGATCTTCTGATGGGAACGATAAACGGGCCCAAGGGCGACACGACCCGAGGCGTGGTTTTTTTCGGCAAGACGCATCTGGGTATCGTCGATCAGGACACAAAGAGCCAGTTTGACGGAACCTGGGCAAATCTCGACGGATTCAAGACCGCTGACCTTTCCAAAGTCCCTCTCGAAAAAATGATGCGCATTATTTTGTATTCAAGCGCAACGGGCGGAGTGACCCAGGCCTATTTCAGCGTACTGCTCTTGATGTTCGCCCAGGTGGTTTCCCTCATCCTGATTATGGGTTTCCTTTTGTCTCTCTCAAGCGTAAAGATCGCCGGAACCTCATTGGGTAAGTCGCGCAGGGGTGCCGGCTTTTTTGCGTCTCTCAAGACGGCAGCCGGAGCGGCGCTCGGCCCGGCGCTGATCATCTGCATCGCGCTCTTTTCTCTGTCCGGCGCAGGCGGTATAAGCTGGGTCGCTTTTACCCTGCTCTACGGAGCCCGTATCGTCTTCATCTACATGGCCCGGTTCCGGAACAAAAAGAAAAAGATGAAGTCAACTCCGGTCACCGAGTAGAGCAAGCTATTCGGTGATTTTCCAAACAGCGAAGCTTCCTGCGTTAAGGGTCACGAGATTGTCCTTGACGAGGGGCGCTAAACCGCCGTCCGCGATATCCAGCAGGATTTTTCCGTCCGGTGTCTCAAAGCTCTGCGCCTCTGTTCCGGGGTTTACCGTAACCAGAAGTGTTTCTCCATCTGCTTCGCGGAAATAGGAAATCAGGGACCCCTTGTTGGCATCAGTCCAGGAACAGGCGGTAAAGTTCAAACCCTGCAGCGCCGGGTGTGTTTTCCGCAAGAGGGATAGCTTGCGGTAGAGCTGCAGAAGGGATGACGGATCGGCCTCCTGGGCGGCAAAGCTGAGCGTCTTGCTGTTTTGTCCTTCTTCAAGCATAAGGGTTTTTTTGGTCCAGCTTGCGGTATAGTTTTTCCCCTTGACCATGCCCCAGGGATACACGTCCCTGCGCGCAATGTCGTCGTTTTTGTATCTGCGGCCGGTCATTCCCAATTCTTCTCCGTAATAAATAAAGGGCAGACCCGGCAGAGTCAGGTAGATGGCCGCTTCGACTTTCGACCGAGCCAGCGATGCATCCTTCGACTTTGCGGTCGGAAGATCATCGGCCTTGTCCGCCCCCCATCCAAATACTCCCGAAGTGCTCATCTTGACCAGATTGACGGTCATCGACCTGTCCTGGTCATGGTTCGATAGAAAGGGCGCGGGCACAAAGCCGACCGTTCGTTTATAGAGCTTCAGGGACTTTTCGTAATTGGCGGCAAAGAGCGAGTCTTTTGCGGGGACAGAGAGATCGGTGATCTGCTTGGCGGCGGGAAAATCGAAAAGCGAATCGAAGCCGCCTGCGTAGGCCGCGATATCCTGGTTCGAGGTGGTCGATACCTCGCCGAGAAAGAAGACGTCGCTTTTTATTCCGCGTGCGTAATCGCGGAGACCGTTCCAGTAGGCCTTGGTCATCGCGAGGGTAGGACTGCCCTTGGGCGCCTTGCCTGTATTGAATACCTCGCGGGCCGCGTCGAAGCGGAATCCGTCCACGCCGTGCGCAAGCCAGAATTTGAGGATTGCTTTCTGCTCGTCGATAACGGCGGGATTTGTCAGGTTAAGGTCGGGCATCTGGTCCCAGAAAGCGCTGAAGTAGGTGACCTTGCCGCCCGAGGCATTTGTGACCTCGTTCCAGGTGCCCATCGTGGTTCCGCCGTATTCGATAGTCTTGTCTTTCCGGTAATAGTAGGCGCCGTATTTTCCCGCGGCGTCGTTCAGGAAGCCCTGGAACCAGGGGTGTTTCGCGGAGCTGTGGTTGAACACCTCGTCGAGCAGGATGTTGATGCCTCTTTTATGCGCCTCCGTGACCAGGGCGTCGAAGTCTGCAAGGGTGCCCAAACGCGAATCAACGGCGGTGTAGTCAGTCACGTCGTAGCCGTGATAGGAGACGGCGGGGTTGATCGGCGACAGCCAGACAGCCTGCACGTTCAAGGCGGACAGCGCGTCAAGGCGCGCGGTGATTCCGTTCAGGTCCCCCAGTCCGTCCCCGTTGGAATCGGCGAAGGAATATACCAGAATCTGATAGGCGCTTCCAGTCGGGTTTTGCCACCAGGGTGAAGCGGAAAGGGGCAGCAGGAGGGAGGCGAAGATCATGGCGGAAGCAAGGGTCTTTTTTATTTTCATAGCGTTACCTCTTTGGTCGCAAGTACTTTGATGACGCTGCCGGCAAAGGGCAGTTTTTCATAGGTGTGAACCGACAGTAGGGAGTCGTTGTAAATAATGGTGATCTGCTTCGCGAAGACCGGCAGCAGAAAGCGCGCCTGCACGGAGCCGAAACCGGTTTGGAACGATCTTGTCTGGATGCGGACCGTGTTGTCCTTCATCGAGGCAATCACCTCGATACCCGTTCTTTTTCCGTCTCTCCATGCCTCGGTTTCCCCGTCATCGACGCGGTAGGTGTACTCGGCCTTCTGCCCGTTTTCGAGGACGAGCAGAATATCGAGGGAGGACATGTTTTTTTTGTTTGTCGCGCACAGTCCTTTCTGCATCGGAATGAACGAGGGAGAGGCGAGAAAAATGCCTGTGGTTTCAGGCGAGTCGCGGTAGCCGTGCGTGTCGCCCGAGGAGCGGAAGTTGTGGGAGAGTACGTCGTACCAGCGCCCGCCGGTCTCATGCCGGGGAAGGGTGACTGATCTTTTTTTCCCCTTCAGTTCGACGAAGGGAGCCTGCAGAATCGACGGTCCCACGAAGAAGGCATCGTCGGTCTTTTCGAACTCGGGGGAATCGTCGTGATACCAGATCGGGCGGAGGATCGAATCGCCTTTCTCGGCCTGGTCGAGAAAAAGATTGTACAAATAGGGAAGAAGCTTGTACCTGAGCCGGATATAGGAGCCGACTATCACCGTAGTGCGTTTGTCCCTTGTCCATGGTTCCTGGTCAATCTGTCCCTGGATATTGTGGTTGCGGAAAAAGGGAAAGAGAAAGCCGAGCTTATACCAGGCGCGCATCAGGTCGCTGTCTGCGGAAAGGGCAAAGCCGGGAACATCGGGTCCATTGAAGGGCATGCCCGAAACGGACAGGTTGAGGGAGAGGGCAATGGTTCCCTTCATGTGATGCTCGTTGGACATATTGTCGCCGGTCCACATCGCCGTGCGGCGAGAGGAAGACAGGAACGCGCTGCGCGAAAGTACGAAGGGCCTTTTTTCGGGGCGGGCGGCCTTGAGTCCCTCCGAGGTCGCGACGGCCATGCCGAGGGCATACTGATTGTGCCAGGCTTCATGGCGGAGCGTACCCCGCGAAAAAAGCATGTCGTCGTGGGGCACCGAGCCGGTCGCCGGATCGTTCATGTCGATCCAGTAGCCGCCGAAACCGAGACGAGTAAATTTTTTCACCTGTTCAGCCCAGAAAGCGCGTCCTTCCGGAAGCGAGAAATCCGGGAATACCGTATAGCCCGGCCATACATAGCCTATAAAATCTTTGCCCTCGCCCGTTTTGCACAGGATGTCCAGTTTTTTTGCGTCTGAATATACAGAGTATTCATCGTCGCGCCTGAACCCGGGGTCGAGAATGGGGACGACTTTGTATCCCCGGTCCGTCAATTCACCGATCTGTTTTTCCGGATCCTTAAAATGATTTTTATCCATGGTGAAAACCCGGAATCCGTCCATGTAGTCTATGTCCAGCCACAGGCCGTCGTTTGGTATTCCGCACTTTTCAAAGCAGTCGGCGATGCGCTTCAAATCCCCGTAGGAGCGGTAGCCCCAACGGCACTGCTGGTGAC
>JAYVSC010000016.1:0-19796 GCA_043775705.1 Spirochaetales bacterium
GAGGTTTTCATCGCCGGTGCGGGACTTGCCGCACACCTGCCGGGAGTCGTCGCCTCGATGACGGTATTGCCCGTTATCGGGGTTCCGCTCGACGGAGGAAAGGTAGGCGGGCTTGACGCACTGCTTTCCATCGTCCAGATGCCCAAACAAATTCCAGTCGCCACCGTCGGACTCGACAATGCCGCGAATGCGGCTTACCTCGCCTGCGAAATACTCGCAATCAAATATCCGGAACTAAAAAAGAGACTCATCGCGTTCAGAAAACAGCTGCAGGAAGATTCGCGCGCGGAACTCAATCCGCGCGTGCTGGGATGACTCGAGGTAGAAGTCATATCGAAACGACGAACCAATTTTGGGTAACGGGGACACAATGGACACTATTTACGCTGCTGACGAAGACGATAAACTGAAAGAATATTGCGGCATCATCGGGATATACCTTTCAAACCATGATACCAGCGCGTCGAAGCTAGCCTATTACGGCCTCCAGTCGCTTCAGCACCGGGGGCAGGAAAGCACCGGGCTCGCGGTCGCAGACGGCGAAAAGATCGAACACTTCAAGGGAATGGGCCTTGTCGCCGACGTCTACAATAAAGATAACATCGCGGAGCTGAAAGGACATATCGCCATCGGCCATGTGCTTTACTCCACTTCGGGAAAACCGACGATTGAAAACGCCCAGCCCTTCGTGTCCCGCACCAAGCTCGGAACCCTCGCGGTCGCCCACAACGGAAGCCTCGTGAACACCGAGCCGATGAAGGAATTTCTCGAGGAAACCGGTTCGACCTTCACGTCGAGCAGCGACTCGGAAGTCATCATCAAGCTGATCGCCAAAAACTACAAAAAGGGACTTGAGCGGGCGCTCACCGATACGATACAGCTGATCAAAGGCTCCTTCGCCCTCGCGGTCATGACGGAAAAGACGCTGATCGGCGCGCGCGACCCGAACGGCATCAGGCCGCTCTGCCTCGGAAAGGTCGCGAACGGCTGGATACTCGCGAGCGAGTCCTGCGCGATCGACGCGATCGGCGGAGAATTGGTCCGCGACATTGCCCCGGGCGAAATCGTGATCATCAACGATGACGGGGTGCTCTCGTTCAATTTCGGCGAAAAAACCTCCAAAAAAACCTGCGTGTTCGAATACGTGTATTTCGCCCGTCCAGACTCCATCATGGACGGCATCGGCGTCCTCGAGGCGCGCATCAAGATGGGCGAGGTGCTTGCCCGCGAATCAGGCGTCGCCGCCGACGTCGTCATCGGAGTGCCGGACTCCGGACTCGGGGCGGCCATGGGCTATTCAAGGGCCTCAGGGATACCCTACGTGATGGGCATAGTAAAGAATAAATATATCGGCCGCACCTTCATTGCCCCGAGCCAGGAAGAGAGGGAGGCGATGGTATTCGTCAAGCTCAACGCCCTCAAGAGCGACGTTTCCGGAAGGCGGGTCGTGATAATCGACGACTCGATAGTGCGCGGTACGACCAGCCGCCGTCTCATCCAGATTCTCCGCAAGGCTGGAGCCCGCGAGGTGCACTTCAGGATATCCTCTCCCCCCGTCAAGTATCCCTGCTACTTCGGGATCGATACGCCCTGCCGCGCGGATCTTATTTCCTCAACGCATGAGGTCGAGGA
Organism: Spirochaetales bacterium; assembly: GCA_043775705.1. Classification (GTDB taxonomy): domain Bacteria; phylum Spirochaetota; class Spirochaetia; order Treponematales; family Treponemataceae; genus Teretinema. The sequence continues at coordinate 1,633 of JAYVSC010000016.1, forward strand.
AATAAGGCAATCGATAGGCGCGGATTCACTCGCGTTCATTTCAATGGAAGGGATGATCGAAGCCCTTCAGGCATGCGAATACGACGAAGGACTCGAGCCGACAGGCGGCACCTTCCCCATAAAAGCCGCGCACAAAGCCACCGACACGGCAGCCGCCCGCGACGGAGGACGGTCCCCTTCGGGGGCAAGCAACTGCGGCTACTGCCAGGGCTGCTTTGTCGGCGAATACCCGATGCCGATGATCGGCGAATTGGGAAAAAGATAAGAAGTCTCTTCAGATTTTCCTTTTTAATGTAACCTTAGGGGAATAATTAAAAGGGACAATATAATAATAGAAACCATACAAAAGGGGCCCATGATGAAAAAGGTATTTACACTGACTGTGTTTTTGACGGGATTGTTTTTTCTCTCAGGATGCGCGCAGGCAAGCGGCGGGGGCGGAGGAACCAAGGTAGCGGTCGATAAATCACTGATCGCGATTTATTGCACCATGGAGCCGCTCGATTTCAACACGAGCGGCCCTGCCGTCTATCAGGCATACTGCCAGATCTCCGCGCCTGCAGGCTCTGTCTTTAACAACGCGACAGTCTGCATAAACAGTTCGGTATTGTCAAAGTCAACTTTCGCGAATAACTACTATAAATCCGAGAACACCGGATCATTTTCCGCCGGAGACACTGTTGTATTAACCATTACCGATTCCGAACTGGGTCTTATCCAGCTTACGTCTATCATTCCTGCCTCACTTACGGACGTCACCATCACTCCGGCCATGCCTGCGGACGGAACCGCCAATACACAGCTCTCATACGAATTATCGTGGACGGCGGTTCCCTCGATTACCGGCTATTCCTATATGTCGTATCATTATTCCAACACCACCAACGAAATAGATATGGGATACGGCGGAAGCGGAGACAGCATTACGACCACAAGTCAAACCCTTTATACGCGGGAATACAACCCATCCGATTCCTCATATACTGCTTACCCCTGGATCGGTTTATCACTGAATACCGAAAACAGCCAAGGCATACCTAATTTCAAGTCGTACTCGGTATTCCGCGTCAGGGGAAGCAAAAACATTCTCAAGACAAACTGACGCGAGACGATCGCATTTACCCGCATATTATTTTGAGGAGTTATAGATGATTGATTACCGGCAATCCGGCGTTGACGTTGAGGAAGGCTACCGCGCGGTGGAAAAGTATAAGACGAGCGCGAAGCGCACCATGATTCCCGGGGTACTGAACGGGCTTGGCAGCTTTGCCGGCATGTTCCAGGTACCTGCAGGGTATACGGAACCGGTGATCGTCTCGGGTACTGACGGAGTGGGCACCAAGCTTGACGTGGCGTTCTCGATGAAAAAATACGACACGGTCGGCATCGACTGCGTCGCCATGTGCGTCAACGACATCCTCTGCCACGGCGCCAAGCCCCTTTTCTTCCTCGACTACCTTGCGTGCGGAAAACTCGACGCATCCGTGGCCGGCGAAATGGTCAAAGGCGTCGCGGACGGCTGCATCCAGGCCGGCTCTGCCCTGATGGGCGGAGAGACGGCGGAAATGCCCGGATTTTACGATGAGGGAAAATACGACATAGCGGGCTTCTCGGTCGGCGTGGTCGAGAAATCGAAAATAATCGACGGCGCGAAAATCCGCGCAGGCGACGTGCTCGTAGGCCTTGCCTCGAGCGGCGTGCACTCGAATGGATTCTCCCTGGTGCGCAAGCTCATTCACGACTATAACGAACCTTTTGACGGCCGACCGATCGGCGATACACTGCTTGAACCGACGAAAATATACGTCAAGCCGATACTCGAGCTTTTGGAAAAGGTCGACATCCATGGTATGGTGCACATCACCGGCGGCGGATTCTACGAAAACATTCCGCGCATGTATCCTGCGCTCTCGGGCCTCGTTTCGAAAATCAAAAAGGGCAGCTGGCCGGTATTGCCGATTTTCGACGAACTGGTCAGGCGCGGCGCCGATCCTTCGCGAATGTATCATACCTACAACATGGGAATAGGCTTCATCCTTGCGCTCGGCAAGGAAGAAGCAGCCATGGCGATCGTTCACCTGAAAAACGCGGGATTCCCCGCCTATGAAATCGGAACGGTCGGGACCGGCGCAGAAGATGTCACCTTCGAATAATGAAAAACTGATAAGCGAACCGGTTGCTCCCGCGCCCGGTTCTTTTAACGCCTCCGCGATGGCATCAGGTATTCCGGGAGTCCCCATGACCTTCGTCTGGCGCGGAAACGAGTATCACGTAAGGACAATTCTTTCAAGCTGGAAAAACCTCAGGTCCTGCCGCGGCGGATCAGGAGAACAATACATACACAAGCATTTTTTTAAAATAGAAACTGATTCTCTCGAGATCATGACGCTGTACCATACGCGAAGCGTCTCAAAAAAAGACAAGTGGACACTCTATACAATCCAGACGGAAGAGCAGACGGCTCGGGGAGCTCAGCCTATGCGCATCGCGGTACTCGTTTCAGGCGGAGGCACCAATCTGCAGGCACTTATCGACGCAGGGCAGAAAGGATTCGAGATAGCAGTGGTCATCGCAGACCGCGAAAACACCTTTGCGCTCGAGCGCGCGAAAAAACACGGAATCCCCGCAGAGCTCGCAATGAGCCCGAAAGGGACACCCCGCGCGGAGGCCCGTCAATTCGTCTCGGACAGGGTACTCGCCCTCGCCCGTGAATACAGGGCGGACACCCTCGTGCTCGCGGGATTTCTGACGATTATGTCGGGAGCGGTGATCACCGAGTATTCAGCTCGCATCATCAACCTTCACCCTGCCCTTCTGCCGAAGTTCGGCGGACAGGGCATGTGGGGCCGCCATGTGCACGAAGCGGTGCTCGCTTCCGGGGATAGGGAATCCGGATGCACCGTGCATCTTGTCGACGCGGGCTGCGATACCGGAGAGATACTGCTGCAGCGGAAGGTACCGGTCATTAGCGGTGATACCGCGGACTCCCTCGCTTCCCGTATACACGTGGAGGAACATCTGGCGATAGTTGAAGGCGTGCGTCTGCTCGCAGCTAAACTCGCAGAGTCGCCTGCAGAAACAAAGACAAAATGAAGAATATCTTTCTGGAACTGGTCAGGGGTTTAATCATCGGCGCCGGTGCTATACTGCCGGGAATATCGGGCGCCTCCCTCGCGGTCGTATTCGGGGCATTCGAGGATTTCACCGCGCTCATCGCCCATCCGATCGCACAAATCAAGCCTTTTTTTCAAAAAAGATATGCGCTTTGCGCCGGCATAGGTGCGGGCTTCATCATTTTCACCCTTCTCCTGAACAATCTCTTCGGCGCGCACACGACCGCGCTCGTTTTTCTATTCTCGGGATTTATCGCTGGAACCCTTCCGGGCATTTTCCTTAAGGCAAATAAGCAGGGAATGGGGATGGCGGAGATAGCCGCATTCTGCGTAACGGTGGGAATTCTGATCGCCTTATCATTTTTGGAAAAGCCGGCGCAGGCCGCACCCGAGGCGCTTCACTGGGGAAGCTGGATTCTCTCCGGCGCGATCATCGCAGCAGGCTCGCTTATGCCCGGAATCAGCGCGTCCTTCATCCTGATATACCTAGGCCTTTACGAGCCGCTTTTACACGCGGTAAAGACATTCGACCCGGCATCCGCCCTGCTGCTCGGCATCGGCGCCCTTCTTTCGCTCGCCCTTCTATCGCACCTGATCGAAGCGCTCTACAAAAAATTCAACAGCATCATGTCCTTCGCGGTACTCGGCTGCACGCTCGGCTCCGTCATTCTCGTGCAGGGCGGCGTCACCGGAGGAATGCCACTTCTTCCGGGAATTGCGCTTCTTTGCGCGGGCTTCGCCTCATCGTTCTTTTTGGACAGGCTTTCCTGAGAGACTATTTTTCCGCGGAAAGGACAACCGCAGCGCCGTCATGATCCGCAGTCGTAATACTCTTCCCGTTGATGACATTACCCAGATTTTCTTTTCCAATTATTTTAAATACGGATTTCGTATCCATTTTGGCGGCAAAATCGTCCCTGGCTGCGTTGAAAGACACAAAAAGATGTTTCAGTCCGGTGATAAACGAGGGACTTTCCCTGCTGAACGCCGCGACAAAATAATACGCACCCTGATATTTTACCGGACCGATTATCCTGCCGTGATTGTTTACCTGATAAAAATCTTTGTTCGCGAACGCCATTCGCTTATTGTTGGGTATCTGCATGCAGGGCACATCATCGATGATTCCGGCGTATCCGGAGGTATGGCCCCATTCCTCGGCATATCCGGCAGCCTTGCATTCCTTCATTACTTTTTGGACGGCGGCCTGTTCAGAATCCGAGAATGAATCGACGATGATAACGTTTATCGGCTCCCGAAGAAGCTTTCCCAAATATTTTTTGCCGAGCCAATCCGCGAAATTCCCGTTGTCATAAAGCAGCCAGGGGTTGATTTTCGGCAATGCATTGATCAGGTCATTTTCCTGAGCTTGGAGAAAGCTCCCGTACAGCAGGAAAAAAGAAACTGCCGCCGTCAATAAAAATTTTGTTTTATTTGTACTCATTTTTGTATCCCCATTATATCGGTTTTATCCGGATACGGATACGGTATATCGCGCAGAATCTTCGGCGTGAATTACCTGACACCGATCGAGGAAGCAAAGTCGCCGAGAGCGGCGGTCTTGCTTTCAAAATCCAGACTCTCCCTGATGCACATGACGGACTCAAGCTTGCCCAGCTCTTTTTCGACATTCGAACGAAAACGTTCGGGAGGCGAACCCATATGGGAGGCAAGCAGCGCAAGGCGGACGCCGTATAGTTCACTTCGATGCCCGTTCAGCCAGGTGCGCAGAGGGGGACATAAATTTGAAGCCCACACGGGCTGAACCAGGATAAGCGTCTGTATGCCCTTGAGGGGAACTTGCGGATCGACTATCGGGGATACGCCCTTTCTCGACGCCTGCGCCCCGCCGAGCATGAAGCGAAAAGCACCCTTCCTGTTGGCGAGATCAACTATTTCATATACAGGCGCGCCGATTATCGCCCCAAGCTTGGTGGCAAGAATCCGGGAATTCCCCGTCCTGGTCACAAATACTATTACCGTATCGCTCATATACAATCTCCTTTTTTATTTGTTAATTAAAATACTGTCGGAAGGAATCCATGAAACCGTGTCTCCGACAAGAATGCGCGTCCACGTATCCTTCTGTCCGGTTATCCAGGCTTCCTGACCGGCTTTCCACATATCCGCAGGCCAGGGGGCATATACAGAAGCATCCCCTTTGCGGCCCTGCGTGCTTGTGATAACGACACCGATTTTTCCCCGGGCGGCAAAACTTACCGAAGCGCCGAGCGAAAGAAAAAACGCGATGAAAAACAAGACGACCGCCGCCTTGCGCCATGACCGTGCGCGGAAAAACAAATGAAGGGAAAAAAACAAAACAGAAAGCCCGATGCAAAAGGCAGCGGCGGATGCGAGCCATAAAAACCAGGGCCAGAAGAGAAATCCTTCATGTCCCGGCGCACGGGTGCCCGCAGCCTGCCGGGCCTGCGCAAGGTTTTCCCAAACCTCGCCCCGGAAAGGGTCATGAGAAAGATAGCGGCGGTAATCAAGAACAGCACGGTCAGGACGCGCTGCCCACCAGAAGGAATTTCCCGCCTCGTACCAATGATGCCAGTCGGAGGCGGAAAGCGACTCGAACAGATCCGCCGCCTGAACGAAAAGCAATTGCGCTTCCTCATCCTTCGCGTTTTCCTTGAGGGCAATCGCCTTGTCAAAAATCATGCGGGGATCTTCAGCAGAGAAAAGAGGAAGGACAATCACCGATGAAAAAAGAGCGAACGCAAGGCACAGAATTATTCGTTTCATTTCCACGCCTCCATTGCGGTACAAAGTTCGTCCCAGCGGACAACCCAATGCTCGTTATCTCGGCTGTCTGCGAAAAAGGACTCATCCCAGAGCGCTGCCTGTTTCTGTAAATAGTCCCAATGGCCGTTTTTCCGGAGCCTTTCCTTCCAGTGCTCCCCTGTGATCAGGAGGGAATTGATTCTTTCCCTCCCCTCTTCAAGCGCCTCTCGACCCCCCGATGCCTTTATCGGGCAGATCTTTTTGAGCCATGCTTTGCGCTCAAGAGCGGTAAGCCGGCGGGGCGAGTATTTCCAATACGCGCCGACGGAGAGAATGATACCGAAAAGCAAAGGAGGAAGGCCGAAAGCCCACCAGGGAACGGAAGGCCAAAAGGACCGCTTCAAACCGTTCGGATTCATCATGGCGCCCGACGCGGAAAGGTTCACCGGCGCACTGCCGTCCGCCGGAGTTCCGGTCGACGGAGTCTGTCCGGCGGACTGAGTACTCGCCTGCGCGCCGCCCTGTACACCGACGTTCGCCGTGCCTGCCGGAGGAAGAGAATCTTTTATGTCGAAAGTCAAGGGCTTGGAGGCCGTCTGACCGTAGCGTTCTGTTTTGGGATCAAAGTAATTCAGGGTCAGGGAAGGAATCGTCAAACGGCCCGAATGCCTCGCCCTGAAAACATAGCTGCGCTGCCCCTCCGTTTCTTTCGCGGACAGGTCGCCGCTTACCTGAAAATCGCCGCCGTTCAGCGCGGTGATTACCATATGGTCCAAATCCAGGTCGGGTTTGTTCAGCACCCCGGAGAGAATGAGGGTCAGGGGTATGGGCTCGCCCACACTGTATGAGGAAAGGCCGGCATCCCATTTAAGGTCGAGCTTGCCGATAAGACCGGAAAACGGATCCGGCCTACCCTTCGACGGCAGGTCTTTTACCAGAAGTTTGAGCGGCGGTGCCTTGGCTGCAAGAGTGCTGTACACCGGCTGATTGATGACATTGCCGAAAAAATCCTGTTCCTGCCGCGTTGATACGGCACCCTCGAAACTGACCATTGTTCCGGACAAATCATAGGTGCCGGGTTTGGCGGGTTTTATCCGGAAGCGGATGGAAAGGGTGGTGACCGCCTTTCCGCCCTGCTGCGTGAGCGATTTCACCCATGTAAGTTCGCGTCCGTGATACTGCATTTTAAAAAGATCACCCCCCGCCGCCGGGACGTCCTTAAAACTGCTCTCGACCGGCAACAGATCGGGATTATCCAGAATGGGAATAGTAAACTCGGGATTCTGGGCAGACTCCCCGATATACCAGGTGAGGGTATATTCAAGCTCGATGCCCGGAATGCAGACGTCCTGGTTCAGACTCTGCTTCAGGACAAAGCGGTTGTCGTTTTGCGCGGGGCCTATGACCCAGTCGAGGGCAGGAAGATCTACAATCTGGCCGGCGATATTCAAGGATACCGGATCGATGCGATATCTTCCTTCGGCCGCGCTTTTCAAACCCCAGGAACCGATCCATGCCTTCGTGACCGTCGTGGTGGTTTTCCCGTTTACGGACATGATCGAAGTGGAATTGCGCGGTCCGCCGCCCTGAAAGGCAATCTCGACGCCGGGCACCGAAAGCCGGGGAGGATCAAACTTGTCAGCTCCGTGCACCTCCAGGGTAAGCACGAGGCTTTCCCCGATGACGCCGCGGTCGGAAGAAAGCTCCCAGCGCGCGCCCGTCTCCTGGGCAGCAAGGGGTGAAAAAAGAAAACCCGCGAAACATGCTATTATAAAAATCCGTATACGCATTTACCAATCCTTCTCTACCGGGACAACCTTCCCAGCCTGCATCGTCTGCTGCGCTGAGCGCCGTTCGCTTTCCGTTTTCAGGGCCTTGTCGAGCTCGGAACTGCCTTCCTTGTCGCGGACCAAAGCAGAAAGATCTTTGGGCTGGGCTTGCTGTCCTGCCTTGTCCTGCTGTCCTGCCTTGTCCTGCTGTCCCTGCTGGTCCTTGCCCTGCTGGTCCTTGCCCTGCTGGTCTTTTTTGTTCTGCGCCTCTTTCTGCCGCCAGAGCAGTTCGAGATTGAAGCGGCTCTCGGCAACAAGCGCCGAGTCGAGATCAACTACACGGACGAAGGCGCCTATTGCCTTATCAAGAGATTCTTTGTCAGTTCCGCCCTGCTTCACTTTCGCGGAGAGTTCCTGTCCCCACAGGAAAAAAAAATGCGCACGGCGTTCCTTCGAGAGATTTTTATCCAGAGTAGCCGCTTCAAGACGCGAAAGGGACGCGTCATCGGCCGGGCTTTTCCATACATCGGAGACCTTCCCCGAACAGGCAAAAACGAGAAGGGCTGCCGGAAGAAGGAACATAAAACGGAGCTGCCTTTTCATGCGTGGTTCCTCTTTTTGAAAAGACGCAGACGTATCACCGAATCGAGGGCAAACAGGATCAGGGCGGGCCACAGGAGATACCAGGAACCTTCCTTCCATACAACCCTCGAACTCTTCGAGGTCTCGATGTTTTTATGGTGTTTTTGATATTCCTGCACCAGCGTCCAAAGCGGAGAAGATGAGCCGTAATAGACGCCTCCCGGAACGGCGCCCGCGACGGACAGGAGCAGACTCTCGTTGAGGGAGGAGCTCACGCCGCGCTCGGGAACCTGGCCCCCGCCGAGGGTTCCGACTCCCCATATATAAAGAGAAATGCGCGCATCTCCGAAAGCCGCGGCGGCTTCAGAAGGAAAACTTTCCTGGTCTCCGCCGTCGGTAAATGCCCAGACGGCGAGGGCGCGCCCCGGAACGGCAAAATCCTTTTTGACATTGCGCAGGGCATCCCCGAACAGGGTTCCTCCCCGTGAGGTCGAACCCGTATCGAGAAGGGTAACCGACTGTCTGAAAAAGCCGTAGTCCATGGTCAATGGACATTTCGGAACCGTCGTGCCCGCGAAGGCCACGAGGGCAATCCTGTCGCCCTCAAGGGACGGCAGGAGATCGAGCAGGGCGAGTTTGACGGCCTGCAGGCGGCTGCCCCCCGAGATATCGCCCGTATCCATGGAACGCGAAACGTCTACAAGAAAAACCGTGTCCTGGCCGCTGACGCTTTTATCGATCGGCTGGGGGTCCCACACCGGTCGCGCAAGCGCCGTTATCAGGCAGGCGCAGGAAAGGGCGAGAAGAATGGGATGAAGAAACGAATAACGAGAGAGGGGAAGCCCCCATTCCTTCTGCCATTTCTCCGTCTCCCTCCCTGCAAAATGAAGGAGAAAACCGAGAAGGACCGCCAGAGGGAGAAGAAATAAGGCCTGCGGATGAAGCACGGTCATGAGTCCCTCCTTCGCAGAATTACAGAACGCGTGAGCACGTTTAAAAAAAGCAGGGCGAGGAGCAGACGCAGGCCCGGCTCGAGGTTAAGTTCCATTTTTACCGCGCGGGTCTGTTCGAGTTTTGTGGTTTCTCGTTTGGCAATATCCTGATAGAACGAGGCAAGGTCCGAAAGTCCGTTGGACCGATAGTACCGCCCGCCTGTTTTCCTCGCTATAGCCGAAAGGGTTTCCTCGTCGATAGACACGGGCATACCCACTGCCTGAGGACCATTCGGCCCGTCCTTCATGATGTAGCCGTCCCCTCCGAGCCCGATCGTATAAATGGTCGCGCCTGCCGCCTGCGCGATATCGGCTCCCTCGGCAGGGGTTTTTTCGCCGCTGTTGTTCTGCCCGTCCGTGAGCAGGATGATAATCCCTTTCTTTTTACCGGCGTCCGCGCCGGGGAGCAGATGCGCGGTCGCAAGCACGAGGGCATCGCCGATGGCGGTCCCGTCCTCTTCCTGGGTCTCGGGCACTTTCAGAAGATTCAAAAAGTCGAGAAGAATGGTCTTGTTTGAAGTAAGCGGCGTGTTGGTCTCGGGGTAGCGCGCGAAACTAACGAGCGCGAACTGGTCATTCTTCCGCTGTATGCAGAAATCGCGGGTAACCGCCTTGACTCCCTCGATCCTGGTAATATGGTCATTCCCGTAAGGAATAACCGCGCTCATGGAGCTTGAGCGGTCAAAGGCGAGCACGATGGCAAGTCCGTTTGTCTCTTCGGTATCTGGAGCGATCTGCCGCTCGGGTCCCGCAATCAGGAGCGCCGCGGTAACGCAGAACGCAAGGGTGAAAAACTCCGGCAGCCACCAAAAAACAATGCGCCAAGAGCGCCCGGCGTTCTTTAAAAGATGGATGGGTGAAAGGCTCACCGCGTTGCGCCTCTTCAAGGAAAATATAAAAAACGCAAGCGCGGGAAGTATCAATAACAGCCACAGGGGTTGTCGGAGAATCATTTTTTCACCTTTTTCCCCGACCATAGGCCTTGAGCGTCCATGGTCTTCAGCTCCGTTTCCTTACCCGCTATACTCGCTGCAGTCCAGAGTTTTTGCACGGCAGGTGCCGCACCCGCCGCATCCGCGACATCCGCAGTCAGCGCACTCCAGTCACCGCTCTGTGTAATGCGGAATGACCAGAAAAGTTTTTTGCCGCCATCGGTAAATTCGGCATGCAGGGGAAGGATAACTGAGCCGTCAGGACCTTGAAGAGAAACGCCGGCGGACGATTCCACCGAAACGAGATCGCCGATAATAGGGACGGAGGGCTTCCAGCGGATTTCACCATTGCCGGGCATCTTTACGCTCTGCCATTTTTCGTCTCCCGCACAGGCGCTGGTGAAAAAGAATGCGGACAGGCAAAGACAGAGCAGCGGAACTAATCGCGCTTGAGAAGACACGGAACGGTTTCCCTTACACACCGAGCACCTCCATGCGCCGATGAAAAAACTCCATCAGGGAAGGAAGAAAATCCTGATCGGGAGAAAAAGAATGATACCAGACGCCTGCCTTGCGGAGCGAGAGACGGATTTCTCCCGATTCTTCCTCGCCCGCTTCGCGCAGTTTACGCAGCGCGAGCGGGGACGAAAGATCGATCCATGCCTGCTCGCCCGTTTCCGAATCGGTGAAGGGCGCAAGTCCTCCCTGAACGGAACCGCTCCCGCGGGGATCGGTAATGCGGAATGCCAGCACGTCGTGGCGGACGGCCAGGGCGCGAAGCATATGACTGTCGAGACCGGACGCAAAATCGCTGAGGATGATAATGGTCGCGCGGTGGCCGCTTAAGCGCTTGAGGAAAAATTCCCACACAGGGGCGAAACTTGTCTGCTTCGATGACGGAGGATGGGAGAGGATATCCTCGAGGGTCGCCCACAGCTGGGCTTCGCCCCGGGCTGCGGGACGGTGAATTTCGACGCGGTCAGTAAAACCCATCAGGCCGAAACGGTCACCCTGCTTGACCGCAGCCCAGCCGAGAACGGCGAGGATCTGGCGCGCAAGCGCTTCCTTGCTTCCTTTCATCGAGGCTGAAAGATCCAAGGCGAGATAGATGCTCTGCTGGCGGTCCTCGGTAAAGCGCCGGAGCTGCGGCTTTCCGGAGCGCGCGGTGGCCTTCCAGTCCAGGCGGCGGACATCGTCGCCCGGGACATATTCGCGCAGATCGCGGAATTCAAGACCCTGACCACGCATGTTGGAAGCCCATTCGCCCATAAAACGGCTGTTTACCAGATGAAGGGCGCGGATTTCCAGCTCCTTCATCCTTTTCCGGAGAGAAGGATCCATCATGGCGCTTTGATTCCCGCCACTATTTTTTTGATTATGCCGTCGGCGGTGAGTCCTTCGGCAAGCGCCTCGTAGCTCAAGAGGATGCGGTGCCTGAGTATCCATGGGGCAAGGGCCTGTACGTCCTCGGGCATCACGAAGTCGCGGCCCTTCCATATCGCATGGGCCTGTGAGGCTTGCAGAAAGAAGACCACCGCGCGGGGGCCGGCGCCCCAGCGGATTGCCTCGTTCAGATCGATCTTGTAATCCTTTGGATGACGGGTCGCGCGTACAATGTCAACTATATATTCTTCTATTGTATCATCAAGATGAACCGAAGCGGCGAGGCTGCGCAGCGAGGCAAGGTCTTCCCTCTGCAGAATGGTAAAAAGTTCCGCTGCGGTGCTTTTTTTCAGGCGCAGCACTTCGAGCTCCTCTTTCCGGTCGGGATATCCCACTTCGATTTTAAACATGAAGCGGTCAAGCTGAGCCTCGGGCAGGGGGTAAGTTCCCTCCTGCTCGATCGGATTTTGCGTCGCAAGAACCATAAACGGATCAGGGAGAGGCAGCGAACTGTCGCCCAGGGTAACCTGGCGTTCTTCCATCGCCTCGAGGAGGGCAGACTGCACCTTTGCGGGGGCGCGGTTGATTTCGTCAGCCAGCACCAGATTGGCGAACACAGGGCCCTTGCGCACGCTGAAGTCGCCGCGCTGGGGATGGAAAATCTGCGTTCCGACCAAATCGGAGGGTAAAAGATCGGGGGTGAACTGGATGCGCTGAAAATCCAGCCCCAGAATCCTGCTCAGGGACCTGACGGCCAGCGTCTTGGCGACGCCCGGCACCCCTTCAATCAAAACATGCTGGTTGCATACAAGGGCAAGAGCCAAAGCCTCTACCAGTTCCGCCTGTCCGACCAATACCTTGGCCATTTCCGCGCGCAGGGAGCCGAAAGCCCCGGCTGCCCATTCAAGTGTTACGTCTTTCATATTTTTGATAAACAACCCACGGCGCACATGGTTTCCGTGATTTTGCTAAATTGCGGATTTTTAATGCCGATTTCTTCCCTCTGTAGCGGCGCAAAATGTCCCGGCTATCACCCCCACTTCCCTTTTTCCCTCATTTCCGGTATGGTTCGTTTATTATGCAACCACACATCCTTTTTTGGGGCGCACTTCTTTCAGTCCTGCCCATATCCGAACTCCGGGGGGCAATCCCCTTCATGCTTGCAAACAAGGCACCCGTCCTTTTTGCGTTCCTGTACTGCACCGCGCTAAACGCCCTTGTGGCGCCGATCGTGTATATCTTCCTTTCGTCGGTACACAAACTGCTGTACCGCATCACCTGGTACCGGAATTTTTTCGAGCGTTTTGTCGAAAAGACACGGCGGAAGGTTAAAAAGGAAATCGACAAATACGGCTTTTGGGGCTTGATGATATTCGTCGCCATCCCGCTTCCAATGACCGGCGCCTACTCCGGCGCGCTCGGCGCATGGATTCTCGGCATGGACACCAAACGGTCGATACTCAGCGTGGCGGCCGGTGTCCTGATCGCGGGAGTCGTAGTCACGGCCGTCGCCTGGTTCGGCATCGGCGCATTTTCCTTTCTCCTGAAAAAAGTATAAGAAACGCGGCTAACGAGCAGCGGCAGTGTGTATCACTTTTGAATATGATACACACTGCCGCTGCCCGAAAGTATAAATCAACTCCCCAAAATTTCTGCCCAATTACCCCCGAATTCCGGATTCATCAAATATTCATCCTTTCTTCACACTCACCGAACACAGAGCGTCTACATTACTGAGTATATGAAACCACAATCGGCACCGGAGCGTGCAGTTAAGACCATCACTCAATTCCACAGGGAAACCGCCGGTGAACTCGTCGTATCGCGCGAGAAATTCACGGGAATCATTGCTTCAATAATGAAACTCTACGCAGGCGAGGATGAATATCTCGTTCTTTGTCGCTCTGATATGAACGGCGTGGAAACAGCCGAAATGCCCGAAAAAAGCAAAAATAATATCTGCTATGAAAAAGACTTATCCAGGTGGAAAACCCTTCTCGACGAAAACAAATTCCTGTCATTCAATCGACACGACGGGAAGTGCGTGAAGAAAGAGTTCAGGTCCTGGATGCTGATTCCGGTCAGCATCAAGAAAGAACTCTTTCTTGCAGTCATCATTGCCCGCCGAAAGGGTTCCTTCAGCGACAGCGAAAAGGAAAGCGCCCAGCAAATGGGAACCTTTTTCACCTCGGTCCTGAAGGATATCCGCAGTAGGAATAAAAAAGCCGCCGCAATCGCTGACGAGGCACGGCACCGCCTTTTGCTCCGGACACAGACGGCACTCGAACGCAGGCAGGGTGAATTCCCCGGATTTTTCCAGGCCGACGATTACAGCGCCGGTATCGGGAGCGACATGGGCCAGGCCTACAAAAACGGCGAGGATATTTTTCTCGCCTGCATCTGCGACATTACCGCCGACGATATCAACCGTCAGATCGGGCTTGTCTACCTTGACACCTGGTTTTCCATCCTTTCACAGACATCGCTTGACGTACCGAACATGATCGGCAGACTGAACAACGACATGGTAAAGCGGACCGCTGAATGCTACGCCTCTTTAGCCGCAGCGCGCTACTCGAGAAAAACCGAACAGCTTGAACTGACCGGCACGGGAAGCGCTCACGCGTTTTTTTTCAGCCACAACGACATGGAGATCAAGAGCTTCTCGTTCGGACCGGCCGCGGGAATCAACAAGGACATCAAGGCGATAACACAGGTTTTTTTCGTGAAGAGCGGGGATATCCTCTGTCTCTGCACGGACGGCTTGACCGAAACCCGCAAGGGAAACGGCGAACTTTTCGGCGCGGAAGCCGTTGGCGAACTGATCAGACGCAACTATTTCCTGTCGGCGAAGGATCTGGCGGACAAGATACTGAAGACGGTAACGGAAACAGGCGCGGCCAAAATAAATCAGGATGACCGGACCCTGCAGATCCTGAAATTCGAGTAACCACCGCAAAAGGAGCGACCGATGCAAAGCGAAATAACAAACCAGAACGGCATCTGCATCTGCAGTGTCTCGGGAGACATCGACATGTACAGCGCACCCGCCCTGCACAAAACCTATCTTGACCTCGCGTCGAAAGCGGCGTCTCAGTCCCCCTTCATCCTCGATCTCGAAAAAACCTCGTACCTTGATTCAAGCGGCATAGGAGTCCTTGTGCAGATTCTAGCCGACATGAAACGAAGGCAGGCGCCTTTCGTACTGTGCAATATTCATGGAATGGCGGAAAAGCTGCTGCACTTGAGCCATATGTCCAGCGTGCTTCCGATCGAGAAAACACTTATAAACGCAATCACCAGAATAAGGACTACCGCATGAACCGGGAACTTCAGATCAATGATGACCATGAACTGCTTTCGCGAAAGGATCTCAACTATACCGTATTCGACAGCGACTTTGCACAGATAAGATATTTTACCCTGATACTTATACAGCGTTCCCGCCCGAAATCCGACGAACGACTGCTGCTCGAGCAGCAGGTGAGCGAGGTAATCAAGAACGCGATCAAGCACGGGAACAATTGCGACAGCGCGAAAAAAGTCCGCGTATGGTACAAGTTCACCGCGACCGAGGCGCGCCTGATAGTCGAGGACGAGGGCAGCGGATTCGCCGACATAGAAAAATGGAACATCTTCAATGGCAAACGGCGGGAATATATCGACAAGCAGGATTTTATCGGCCTCATCAATTATGTTTCCTGGCGGACCGAAAAAAGCGATACCTACGACGGCGGGAACTCCCTTTTCGCGGCGCTTGAATACTGGAACTGCGGAGTGGTCTATTCGCTCAAGAGGAATACCGTAGCCGTCGGCAAGATATTTCAAACAGACTTCATGGAAACCGAGGGCGAGGAATGATATTAAAGGAGATTGAAAGACGCGAGGTCAAGGGCGAGAGGATCATCAAGATCGCCAGTTCCTTCAAGTACATCGAGACGGGTACGCCTGTCCATTCCATTCTCGGCGAGATGAAGGAACCGTACCAGAACGCGATCGCGGTAACCGACGAAAACCTCGCAGTGAAGGGAATCATCATACCGCAGGAACTCGTGGAGATGCTCGGCAAGCCCTTTGGCCGCGACCTCCTCCATCGGTCAAAGGCCGAGGACATCATGCGGAAGCCCGTCATGTTCAAGTATGACGAGTATATTCTGGAGATCCAGGAAAGCATCCGGGGAGACCTGGAAAAAGAGGCAGCCTCGCATTACATCCTGATTGATGACGAGTCGCTGTTCTGCGGCCATTTTTCCGCACAGGACATGCTGCTCCATGCGATGAACGACCAACAGCGCGAATTGAAGGTCGCGATGACGATACAGGGCCGCCTGGTCCATCCCTATTTCGCGGTCAGGAGCGACCGGCTCTCGATTACCTGCTCTTCCGTTATGGCGCAGGGTGTCGGAGGCGATTATTATTACGTGAAGGAATACGCAAAGGGAAAATGGTTTTTTTGTCTCTGCGATATTTCCGGCAAGGGGATATCGGCCGCCATCATCACGGCCGTTCTCTCGGGCTTTATGTATAACGCCGATTTTTCGGGTCCGCTCGAGGACATGGTTTCCCGGCTCAACAGAATTATCCTCGATACCTTTCAGCTCGAAAAATACCTGACCGGTTTCTTTGCCCTCTTCTCGGAAAAAACGGGAATGCTCGAATACTGCGATATGGGCCATTCATTTTTCTATGTCGTCGAGGGCGAGTCCGTCCAGCAGATTTCGGACGAAGCGGACAATTCTCCGGTAGGTCTCATCGCCGAACCCGTGCTCGTCACGCGGACGCTCCGCATCGCGAGCGATACCGTGCTCCTCCTTCTGAGCGACGGTCTTATCGAACAGGAAAACAGAAACAAGGAATTATATCCCGTAGACGAGATGGGAAAATGCATAGGCAGGGCCATCCGGGGGGAGGAGGACCTGATCCGCGCGAAGGTGCGTATCCTCGAGTCCTTTTTCAGCTTCAAGAAGGATACCCCCCAGCACGATGACATCAGCCTTCTGTTGTTTCACTTTCATGACTGACTACTGCCGTGCTTTCCGCCCCGCCGTCGTCCGTGAGCAGGTCATTCGCTCCCGATGAGAGAGCCTTAAGCATACGTCTCTTTACGTCGCCCGAGTCGCCCGTCATTACCTTCATCCGCTCGCGGATATCCTTCCTGTCCGAATTTTTACCGTAGGGACAGGTGCAGGCCGCCTTCAGGATGTCGGCGTCCCGGGCGAACGCGATAATCTGCTTTTCCTCGAGATATGCGAGCGGGCGGATTAGGCTTACCGGAAATTTTCGGTAGGCGAGACGGACCGGCATGGCGGTCATTTCGCCCTTGCCCATTATATTCATGAAAAAAGTCTCGAGGATGTCGTCCATGTGATGGCCGAGGGCTATCTTGTTGAATCCGTTTGCCTGCGCATACTTCAGGAGCTCCGTGCGCCGCTGGGTGGAGCACCAGTAGCAGTTCATCTTGCGGCCCTCTTTCAGCCGGCCGATAACCGGAACGAAAAGATCCTCAAAAGGAATGCCCCAGCCTTCAAGCCTCGAAGCGAGCGCCGTTTTTTTGCAGCAAGCGCAAAAATCGGTGGAGATATGCAGGGCAACGAGCTCATACTCCTTCCCTATTTCCCTTTTCGCCGCTGAAAGGGCAAAAGCCAGCGCGGTTGAGTCCTTGCCTCCCGAAACGGCGACCAGGATGCGGTCGCCGTCCTCGATGAGCGACCAGTCGCGTACGGCCTTGCAGACAAGTTTTAACAGTACTGTTTTGGAATCGGCGGCGCGAAGCAGGCGGCCGCTCATGAGGTCATCATTCCGGGCATATATCTCATTTCGGGTATTTCTCTCATCATTGTATATAAATACTACCAAATTGATATGAAATTGCCTAGGAGAGCTTCCCTTGATTCCCGAAGAAATGAGGGTTACACTAGAGGAAATGAAAATCAACACCGAAATAGTTTTTTTCTATCTATATTACGCCGGCCGTTCCATCGACCTGAAAAAAGTCGCGAAAATCATCCCGGCGAATCCCGATATCGGAATCATAAAAAACAAGCGGGATACTCCGGCATCCCTGACCCTTCCAACCCCGCTGATCGTGCAGCTCACCCGGCACGAGGGGGAAGACGGCACGCCCTTCGACTATATCACGATGAATGCGCGTATATTCGAGGACGGGGTCATCTCGATGATTGTCCGGGTCAAGGGGGACTTCAGCCCCAAGGACCTGCACAAGATCCGGACAACGCCATTCGTGCTGGACGAAGAGGAAACATTCATCGATTCATGGGTGGAAACGTCGTTCAAGCGTTTCTTCGACAAGATCAAGGAAACGGTCACTTCCGAACAGTATGTATTCTCGAAATTCGTCCGAGAAACCTATACCGCGTTCTGCATCACCACCCCGCTGATAAATCCGGGGGAATTCGTGCATTCCCACCGGCGGACACTGGCCTGCCTCCTGAACGGGGAAAGTCCCGACACCGATCTCCACGAGTCGCAGATCACCGCGACGCTGAAGGATTCCTTCTGCTATACCGATCACGATTATGCCCTTTTCGACCTGGACCGCTGCCTGATCATAGATCCTTACCTGGATTACGAGGATATTCTCCTGGTGATCGAGCAGGCAAACCTGCAGCTCCTCGAGCTCCGCGCACTGGACATGCTCCTTGACCG
>JAYVSC010000017.1:0-11143 GCA_043775705.1 Spirochaetales bacterium
AACCGGATTGGATTGACGCCGTGATCAATAAACCGCCAACTCTTGAGACGCTCCGGACGGCGTTGCAAAACGTCTTTCAGCATATAATGAATAAGGGGAGAAAAGAATGAAGGGCTCGATACTGGTTATTGATGACGACAAGCCGATTCTGGAGGCGATTCAGATGATTCTTGAAGATTTCGGTCTCACGGTCAGTTCCGCAGATAATGCGATCGACGGGGAACGAATGGCATATGAAGCGGATTTTGATTTGATACTGCTCGACATTCGCATGCCCGAGAAGAACGGGGCGGACGTTACCAGAAGTATCATTTCGCGGAAGCCAAACGCGCAGATATTCGTCATCACCGGTTTCCCGGGCGACCAGCTGACGCAGGACGCGCTTGCGAATGGGGCGAAGGGCATCCTAAAAAAACCGTTTGAGATAACGAAAATTCTCGATTTTTTTACGACAAGGAAAAAGGATGACCAATAACAGTAGCACGAACAAAACGGAAAACATTTTTTCGCTCACCGACAAAATCCTGAAAGATGTCGCGGGTCTCGAGCTATCGGCCAATTCCAACACAATCCCCCAGAACAAAAAAGCAATCGATAGTATCACCAGGGATTTCCTGCTACACGACGATGCGAACTATTCCTATCCGGTCAACGGGTCAGTCGATTGCAACGTGACGGGAGATCAGATGAAAGCATATCTGTCCCTGTATCCTCCCGATTCCGGTATGGCATTCATCAAAGAAGACGACATTCGAACAGAACTTCTGAAGAGCGCGGTAGTTTATGGCATACTTTGGGAAGAAATCGAAAAGGCAGTTCATAAATGCAATTTGGAACACGTTGCCATAGAAGGTTTATTGGCAGCGCAAGGAACGCTGGCTCAAAACGAAATACCGCGACATTATCTACTTGAGGATAAGCTACTGTCGAAGCCAGAAATCAATCCCGACAACCAAACCCGGATAGATTATAAACAAATAAGCCCATTCATCCTTGTAAGCAAAGGTGAACGCTTGGGTACTATCATTTCCGGTCATAAGGGAAAGAACGGAACGAACGTCCTCGGGGCTACACTCACCTTCAAAATCGAAGAATGCGATATTTTCATATTTGGACAGAATATCACTGAAGTTGATTCAGCGTTCTTTTCAACTATTGATGGGGTCTTTGAAAAGAAAGGGAGAAAGCTCAATGTCCAGGAAGTATTATTTATTCAGAACAACGTTGACTATCATACAGGAAATATCGATTTTTCCGGCGATGTAATAATCAATGGAGAGGTTCAGGAAGGGTTTAATATAAAAGCGGGAGGCTCGATCTATGCGGAACATGCCCTTGACGCGAAGAACCTTGAATGCGGAGAAAACCTGTATGTCAAGTACGGTATTATAGGACGCAGGGAAGGCCTCCTGCAAATAAGAGGGACGGTCAAAGCAAAGTTCATCGAAAATACCCTCCTTGAGACCGGGGGAAATGTGGATATCGCGTCAAGCATTCTCCGTTCCTCGATATACACCGGGGGGAGCATACAGTGCGGTCCGAGAGGCATGATTATCGGTGGAACGTATTTTGCCCAGAACGGGGTGCGGGCAAACCAGATCGGAAGCGACTGCGCACCGCATACTGAAATTTACTGCGGTCTTGATTACACCATCATGAAGCAACTTAACTGGAACAAGGAACAGAGCCTCAATTTGGCGTTGGCCCTTCAGAAGTTACGAAAAATGATACTGGACGCTCAGACTAACGAACAAAAAGCCGAGCTGTCAGAAAAATTTAATAATATCAGGAGTGCAATCTCAAAACTCAATACGATCTCGACCAATCTTATATTCCAACTGGACAAGAATGAAGCGGCGACAATTGAAGTAACGGGTAAAATTTACCCGGGTGTCTATCTCGAAATCTGTCATGTATCCTATGTAGTCAAAAAAATAATGAATTCAGTGCGATTTAGCCTTGATAAAGACACGGGAACGATCAAAGCTGAAAAATTTATCCCGAAATTAACAGAAAACACCGTAATCGTGTAGAATTTCGCTTTATTGTCATTAATACATTACTATTAACTTTGAATCAGGTAACGTATTATGAAGGAAAACTTAAAAATGATTAACCAAAAAATCCCGGTTTTATTTGTTTTCGTTCTCTTCATGACAGTATCACTTTCATCCTGTATAAAACAGTCGGTCAGTACCGAAAAAACAACGCAGAATCCGAAAACATTTGTATTCGACCGAAAACCAAAGACACCGATCGTGTTTTTGTCAACGCAGCTGAATCCCGTTGAAGAGGCGGCAAAGATGCGGAATGACATTCTCAAGGATTTTCCCGGGCAGGTTGAATTCCGGCCAAATGACAGTAATTACGTTTTCGATCAAATCACGGCACTCCAGAAAAAAGATCCAGGGAAAACCATTTTGATCGGCGCCTTGCATGGCGATCTGGAGAAGCTTCAAGAGCAAAAATCGTTAATGCCAGTAGATGCGATATATGCCGCACTGACGGACCGTAAAATCAACCAAAATTTGATATCGCTGAGTAAACTGGACGGGAAATCGGCATATTACATTCCCTGGATGCAGGCGTCCTTCCTGATGGTTGCCAATAAAAAAGCGCTTAAATACCTGCCGAAAGGAGCATCGCTTCAATCCCTAACCTACGATCAGCTGGCCGAATGGGCAAAAAACATCCAGGCCGGAACGAAAAAACCGGGGTTGGGTTTCCCCGCCGGAGAAAAGGGCCTGATGCACAGATTTCTCCAGGGATATCTGTATCCGTCATACACCAGAAGCACGCTTTTAAAATATCGAAGCGATGACGCCAAGACCATGTGGATTTATTTCAGGGATCTATGGAAATACGTACATCCCGGTTCGCTGACCTATTCCTCGATGGACGAACCGTTGCTGATGGACGACGTTCTGATAGCCTGGGACCATACCGCACGACTCATAAAGGTTTTCGAAAAACGACCGGAGGACTTCGTCGCGTTTCCCGCCCCGATCGGCCCAAAGGGGCGTGGATTCATGACGGTTGTATCCGGTCTCGCGATACCGAATAAAACATCAGATACCGAAAGTCTCGAGATTCTCATCGACTATCTGACGCAACCCGCGGTGCAGATTCGCACCCTGCTCGCGACGGGATTCTTTCCCGTACTCGAAGTATCTGAGGGCGATAGCCTTTCCGGCAACATGAAGGAACTCTACAATGCCGTCAGCAATCAAACAAACTCGACCGATTCGATCCCGACCCTGCTGCCGATCGGACTGGGAGAAAGCGGCGCGGCCTACAATAGCATTTTCATGCTGACTTTTTCAGAGATAGTTCTTGGGGGGAAAGATATCAATTCCGTGTTGGACGAGAGCGCCAAAGAGCTACAATCCATATTGGACAAACAGAACTTGAAGTGCTGGCTACCTGATATTTCCGATGAAAGGCCGTGCAAAATTGAGTGAGAAAAAGCAATTCACCGTATTATCAATCATTTCGATAATCAGCATCATTCTGTCGATGTGTGTTTTTTCAGCAGGGTTTTTTATGTACATCACGCTCGGAAAGATAAAAACTGAAATTCCCATAAAAACCGTCGACAGTTTCAGGAATCTTTCAAATATTATGCCGCTACTCTCGGAGCTCTCCGTCAGTATTGACCAATTACAGACAATAAATACGGGAATAGCATGGAACCAGATCGCGTTCGCCGTCAATAAAATCAAAATCGCCCAAGAAATCGTCACTTCCGATTTCGAAGGCAACCCGCCGTACGAGCTGAAAATCATACTTGACGAGATTGCGTTGATTCGCGCCGACCTTGATTCGGAACTAGAAACGCGAATAGCCGAGGATCGTCCGGATCTACTGTTAATCAAGAACAGAAATGAGTATGTATACTCCGAGCTGCGGGACTATATCCTGCGAATCAATAACTTCACACTGACGGCGCTTGAAAAACAGCAGAATAACATCGAGTACCTGAAACTGATGATGCTAATATCAACGTCCTTTGTCCTGATTTGCGCCATCCTTGTGTATTCTCTGCTGCGGAGCCGTAGAAACTTATACCGGAAGCTGGAGACTAGCTGGGAAATTGCGATAGCAAGCAGCAAAGCCAAGAGCGAGTTTCTTTCTAATATGAGCCACGAGATACGAACCCCGATGAATTCGATAATCGGATTGTCATATCTCGCGCTCAAGACAAACCTGACGCCCAGTCAACGCGACTATCTGAAACGCATCCAGATATCAAGCCAGCATTTGTTGGGAATAATCAACGACATTCTTGATTTTTCCAAAATCGAGGCCGGCAAATTGACGATGGAAAAAATTCCGTTCGAGCTTGATAAGGTTCTTGACAACGTCGCCAATCTCGTCGCCGAAAAAACAACAGAAAAAGGGCTCGAGCTTATCTTTGATACCGACAAAAACGTCCCGAATTATCTCGTCGGGGATCCGCTGCGGCTTGGGCAAATCCTGATCAATTACGCAAACAACGCCGTTAAGTTTACCGAGAAAGGAGAGATCGCCATACACATCTCGGTTAAGGAAGAATCAGAACAGAATGTCATCTTGTATTTTGCCGTTACCGACACGGGAATAGGGATTACCGAGGAACAAAAAAGCAAGCTCTTCCAGAGCTTCCAGCAGGCTGACGGCTCGGTTACAAGACGGTATGGAGGAAGCGGACTCGGCCTGGTTATCTCGAAAAAGCTTGCAACGATGATGAATGGAGAGGTCGGGCTCGAGAGCGTTTATGGAAAAGGGTCAACGTTCTGGTTTACCGCCACGCTGGAAAAAAGCGACAAAAAGGAACGCAGTTTCGTTCCGGCCGCGGACATTCGGGGCAAGAGACTCCTGATAGCGGATGACAATGAACACGCGCGAATGGTTATTCTGGATATGGCGCGCAGCATGTCCTTTTTGGTGACTGCGGTAGAATCCGGACAGGCGGCGATTGACGAAATCGTCAAGGCGGCAAGGGCGAACGAGAAGTACGATATAATCTTGCTTGACTGGCAGATGCCGAACATGGACGGAATCGAAACGGCGAAAAAGATACGAGAATTGAAGCTTGAACCCATGCCAAAGCTGGTAATAATCACCGCATACGGACGCGAGGAAGTAATACGGGAAGCGGAAGCCCAGGGCATCGAGACGGTGTTGATAAAACCGATCAGCGCATCCCTGTTATTCGATATGGCCATGCACCTGCTCGGAGCGGGCGCGAAAGAGCATGCCGAGAAAAAAGAGTCACCGCAAAAAAGTCTATCCGATGAGACAGGCCTCACGGGAGCGAAAATACTTCTCGTCGAAGACAACGAGGACAATCAGCAAGTCGGCACGGAGATACTCAAGGCCGTTGGTTGCTCGATCATGATCGCAAACAATGGCGAAGAGGCGCTAAGAATGGTTCAAGCGGCCCCGTACGACATCGTGTTAATGGATGTACAGATGCCGGTCATGGACGGCCTTACCGCTACCCGAGAAATACGCAAATTACCGGGTTTCGAGAAATTACCAATCGTCGCGATGACCGCGAACGCGATGAACGAAGACATGGCTCGATGCATTGATGCGGGAATGGATGACTATATAGCAAAACCCATCGATCCCGATTCGATGTTTTTGACGCTGAGAAAATACTTTGCGGGAAACATCGCTCAAGCCCCCGTTCCCGAAGCAAAAGCAAATGTCGATACGAAAGACGCAATAGAGACAATTTTGGGAATCGATACCGTATCAGGGTTCAAGCGTGTTATGAGAAACAGGGCCCTTTACTACAATCTCCTGGAGCGGTTTTGCGACGGGCAAAAAGATACGACGTGCAAAATTAGCGAGGCGTTAACGTCGAAAGACTTCCTGCTCGCTGAACGACTAGCGCATACACTGAAAGGCGTCGCGGCTAATATCGGCGCGGGGGATGTGAGGGACGCTGCGGAGAACGTCGAGATATCGATCAATAAGGATAAAATGGACGGCATTGACCGATTGATCGACACCCTCAACGAGCAAGTCGAAACTACCATCGGACGACTTCTTCCTGCCATTCAGCTTGAAAAACAGAGAAGTCCGCTTCCGGATAAAAAAAGCGAAACAAAGCAGAGCCTTGAAAGTATCAAGACAGAATTGTTCATGCTGGCGGAAAAGAATGACGGTGAACTGATCGATTTCTTCGGATCGGTGCGCGAGAATCTCCTTGCCAATTGCGACCATGAATTAATTCGCGATATCGAAAAAGCGGTGAATGGATTCGAATTTTCGAGAGTTTCCGAAATGGTAAAACAGCTTGAGAAAGTTAAATAAAACTAACGTCTAGGAGGCACAAATGGAAAAGAAAACAGATGAAAAATCGACGATATTGATCGTCGACGACTCTACCGACAGTATCACATTGTTAAATTCTATCTTGAAGACGTCGTACCGGATTAAAATCGCCCTTTCCGGCGCGAAAGCGCTTGAGATCGCCGCAGAAAGCAATCCGCCCGATCTTATCCTCCTTGATATCATGATGCCCGATATGGACGGATACGAGACCTGCAGAAGGCTGAAAGAAAACCAGAAAACAGCCGAGATTCCCATAATTTTCCTGACGGCGAAGACCGAGGAAGTCGACGAAGAAAAAGGACTCGAGATGGGCGCCGAAGACTATATCACCAAGCCGCCGAATCCATCGATCGTCAAAGCGCGCATCCGCGCGCAGCTGAGACTAAAAAGCGTACGAGATTTCCTCAAGGACAAGAGCGCATACCTCGAGATGCAGGTCGAGCGGAGAACTCGCGAGATAGCGATGATACAGGACGTTACGATGATCGCGATGGGATCGCTTGCGGAAACGCGGGACAACGAGACGGGCAACCACATCAGGCGGACCCAGAACTACATCAAGATACTTGCGGAAAAACTCGCTGAACAGCGGCAATACGCCGCGCAGCTCAATCCAGAAACAATCTTAAGCTTATACAAATCGGCACCGCTCCACGATATCGGCAAGGTAGGAATCCCCGACAACATCCTGAAGAAACCCGCAGCGCTCGATCCCGCTGAGTTCGAGCAGATGAAAACGCACACGGTGATCGGGCGCGATGCCATTCTCGCCGCAGAAAAAAGTATCGGTTCACAAACATCGTTTCTATCTCTAGCACGGGAGATTGCATGGACCCATCATGAAAAGTGGGACGGATCGGGGTATCCGCGCGGCCTCCGCGGAAACGAAATTCCACGAGCAGGACGTTTGATGGCAATCGCGGATGTGTATGACGCGTTGATCAGCAAACGGGTCTACAAACGCGCATTCACCCATGAGGAAACGGTAGAAATTATCAAGCAGGGAATCGGTACACATTTCGATCCCGAGATCGGCAGGGCTTTTCTGGAAATATCAGATGAGTTCCGTGAAATCTCGCTTGTTTTCACCGACAATGACAGGGATACCCCATGAACGACAACAGAAAAACCATACTGGTCGTCGATGACGTACTCGACGACCTTGCGGTGCTTGAGGAGATCCTGCGAAACAAGTATCGCGTCATGACCGTGATGAACGGCGAGGCTGCGCTTTCCATCGCGCAGGCTAATCCGCAACCCGATCTCATACTTCTCGATATCATGATGCCCGACATGGATGGATATGAAGTCTGCAGAAGGCTTATCCAAAATCCGGCAACCGAAACCATTCCGGTTATCTTCCTGACGTCAAAAACGGGCATAGTGAACGAAAAGCTCGGCTTCGATCTCGGTGCCGAAGATTATATAACGAAACCACTCCGCCCCGCGATCGTTTTGGCGAGAGTTAAAACCCATCTGAGACTTAAAAGCACCAGGGAATTCCTGCAAAACAAAATAGAGTATCTGGATGGCGAAGTGAGTCGTCGCGCACGCGAAGTCTCGCTCGTTCAGGACGTTACCATGATCGCGCTGGGATCCCTCGCGGAAACCCGCGATAACGAAACGGGAAACCATATCCGCAGAACGCAAAATTATATCAAGATACTGGCGGAGCGCTTGAGCAACCATCCCCGGTTCAGGCAATATCTGACGCCCGTATATATTGAACGTCTGTACAAGTCAGCACCCTTGCATGATATCGGTAAAGTCGGAATTCCCGACAACATCCTGTTGAAACCGGACAAGCTTGATCCGGCTGAATTTGAGATGATGAAGACGCACACGACAATCGGCTACAACGCGATCCTCGCCGCAGAAAGGAGTCTTGGAACTTATTCGTCTTTTTTATCAATCGCAAGAGATATGACATGGGCTCACCACGAGAAATGGGATGGAAGCGGATATCCGCGGGGATTGGCGGGCGATAAAATACCGATTGCCGGGAGACTTATGGCGATTCCCGACGTATATGATGCATTGATCAGCGCTCGTGTATATAAAGTCGCGTTCTCTCACAATGAAAGTATCGAAATTATTAGACAAGGTATGGGTAGTCACTTTGATCCAGACATAGCACACGCATTTCTGGATATTTCAGAGTGGTTTAGAGATATCTCGATATCATTCAGTGATAAAGCAAGTTGAAGTGAACTTGCAATTTGTTGTTATCATCAAACCTGCATAAACCCAAGTAACAATTGTATGTGCAATAGGATGTGCAATGATTGTTTTTGATTTTCTATGATTGTACTTGATAACGCCTGATAATTGACAAAACAGGATTTTTAAGTATGAATCACCTATGTTCGACATTTCTAGTTGAGGGCGATTCTCCATCTTGGCTCTAAGTTATCACTGTGGCGGTACTTATTTATGTACACAAATTCAAATTTTGCCTTGGGGTACACTCTACTTGCTTTAATTATTTTAGCGCAGACGTCCAAAAACCCGGAAAAGTTCTATGTCCGCCTGCGATTTTTTCCCTCTATGTTCAAATGGCCGGATACGGGGAAAACTTCCCTGGCAACGAATGGTACGTTATTCCGTCAAGTTTGTGAAGAAAGCGGAAAGAAAGCCGGGCGGGGAACATCAGATATAGTTTCCTGAAATTATCATCACCTTTCACTTTGCACGCTCACAAGCCCTTGGAAGATTATAGAACACCAATTTTTTCTGCCGCTCTGATAGTGACCCTTTCTCATAAGCTGACCAGTCCGCCGAAACCTGTTTCAGTTTTCGCACGCAAGCATCCGTCGCAAGTTCCGCTCGTTGATCACTTACGTGCAGAATAAACCAAAGCTAAATGCACGGATTACTCGCTAACAGTATCGCATCACATTTCGATAGCTGTTCGGAAGCATTCGGTTCATCAGGATCATACATAACGAATGAAGTAATCGCATCATCCCCGGTAATGCGCTCAAAGCGTTCGTGTCGGTCGATTAACGCTTGCGTTATTTTTTGCCCGGTAATTTTTGAAATTACTTTTACCGGTACGCGATAACTCACGCGAAAAACCGTCACATAGTTCTCTTTCGTTTCGCCTTCGCAAAACACGATATAAAGCGGCTTCATTTTCCGTTCAGGGCGTTGCGCCCGTTCTCGTGCCGTTACGCGTCCTCTACTTTCCGAGAAGTTTTTTTAAGGTAACGAGCGAAGTATCGATTTGCGGAAGGGCATCGAACCGACCTTGCAAATACCCTTTTTTCGCATCCATGTTTTCCCGGAAGTCTTTGTAATCATACAGCGAATAGACCTCCGTTGCGCCATCGTCTTTCTTATTCACGAACATAACTTGATCCCGGCGAAGGCGCTTTACGTCAATCAAGTTCGTGTTATGCGACGTGTAAAGAAACTGAGCATGTGAACTCGCGTGAAAAAGATCAATAATAAAATCGGCCAGTCTCGCATGCAAGCTCGAATCAAACTCGTCAAGCATGAATGCCTTCCCTTCGCGTACCACCGCAAGAAGTAAAAGGAGAATACTAAAAAACTTCGCAGTACCGGCAGACTCTTCCAATTGCAAATTGAAATGAACTGATGACGAATGACGATGCACTGTTTCAAATCGAATCGTTTCTATTTCTTGAGGAAGAGTACCAATCTGCTGCGTTATTCCCGGCAGGATGAGCGAAGGAAGCTTAATTTTTTCTTTCACCGCGGTGATATCCGTGATATCGCTATCGCACGTTTGCAGCGCAAGAATAATCAGATCCTTGTTTTGAATAAACAACTTTTCAGCCGAGAGGCTTGAAAGCGGAACCAACCCCAAAAGGAATTGCTCCATGAAAAACCGATATATTTTCTTGCAGATATCCCGATCCATCTGACTTCCCCGGCTGACATAGAGCGATTGCGCGCTCGTATTCTCCGCAACATCCAAAGGCCGCGATATAACACCATCGGTAAAAGAATACTTCAGCGTCTTTACCGTTCCGGCGGATTCATCCCTCGTGAATGCTTTTGCCTTCCTGCCATTGGGATAATAATACAGACGCTCCGTGAGTATCTTGGATTGCGTAAGCGTAAAGGAATATTCGTACTCAATATTCTCGTACACAAAATCAATCGAAAATGCGCTCGCTTTCTCTTCATCGCCATTAAACTTGAATGGGGAAAAATTGAAAATAGAACCTTCATTATGCTGATGCGACTCGAGAATAATATGGCAACAAAAATTTATGGCCTTGAGAATGTTTGATTTACCTGAGGCATTCGGACCGAACCGCCCGATCGTCTTGAGAATTTTCTCGCCTTTCCAGTCTATGGCATTTGACCCCAATTCACGGGACACCGCAGAATTGATTTTACCTGCCCGGAAATCGAGGAGTAACTCGTCTTTAATCGAGAAAAAGTTCTCCAACCGTTTTTCAAGTATCATAAACAGCCTCTTTTTGTAGGTTTACTACAAAAAGAGGCTATAAAATCACATAAAACAAGAAGCATCACGTAATTTCCTGGTATTTTTTACAAAATCTGTCACTAAAGGTGTTCTTCCTGTAGGCTGGGCTAAAAAACAGGTGCGAGAATTACACGGTTGAATACTTAAGGATACGGAAGAGGGGGTGGCGGAAAAACGTTTTTGCGAAGCAAAAACTTTTGGAGCCAGGGGGAGGCACGATGCGCAGCATCGCGCCTCCCCCTCCTGGAAAAGTATCGCGTCGGAGCTCCGGGTCAAGGACAGACAGGTGTTTCAAAGAAAAAACGCCTCACCCATTGCGGGTAAGGCGTTTATTTTTTGGGCCCACCAGGACTT
>JAYVSC010000018.1:0-3343 GCA_043775705.1 Spirochaetales bacterium
AACTTTTGCCATTACATTTCCGATTCGGAGGAAACCGCAGCGAACGGAACAGTCGCGCTCAATATTACGACACCCTACTTGTCGGAGAGCGAACGCGACGGGCAACCGTACTACCGCTGGTGGGCGGAGCGCAAGCTTGCCAAGTTGAAAAGGAAACGGAAGGGTTTTTTTCTGAAAACGAACAATGGTGTGTTTCATGCCCGCGTCGGCGCGCCCTGCCGTATCGCGATGCGGGATGGACTGACGGCGGACCGGGCGGTTATCAGGGAAATGGAGCTCAGGTACCGCTATGACGAAGCCTTTGTGGCGTCGTTCACGCTTGAGGAGGACGATTGAACGAGGACGAGAGAAAACTGATAACTGAGACAATGAACGTAATGCACGGACTCCGTTCGGAGATGCAGGAGTTCCGCGGCGAAATGAAAGAATTCAAGCAGACGGCGGTCATCAGGATTACGGGACTTGAGGCGGCGGCAAACGAATGCCAGAAGAATCCCGCTGTCTGCGCGAATGCTCGTGCCCTCGATGCCCACCTGAAAGACCACAAGGGAAACAAGGGACTGGCAGTGTCGATATGGGCGGTCTGCGTTTCGACCGTGATGTGCGCCTTTACAATCGTGATGGCGTTGATGAAAAGGAGCTGAATCCAGTGATCAGGTGGGAAAAATTATTCGAAGTCGAGAAAAAGCAGTTTGAGGCAATGACGGTTCGGGAGAAATTTATCTACTTCCTTTTGCTCCAGTACCGCTCGTCATACCTCTGGGGGAAGGAATTACCCTCGGGCGCCGACTGCTCCGGCGCAGTGTGTCTGGCGTTGGCTGCCGCTACCGGATGCGTGATACGGACGACGGCCGAGGGACTGTACCGGAAATTCTTTACGATCAGGAACCCCGGGCCGGATGACATACAGGCGGTGTTCTTTACGACGACGTATGACCGCGAGCATGGAGACCGGCTTGCCAAAAAAGGCGAGGTTGTCCATGTGGCCGGGGTAATTCATGACGGAGTTGTCATGAATGTTGTGGAGCCAAAGGCGGATATCCGGTTGGTTTCATCGCTGCGCCATTCGTATTCGCTTATGGGTTGCGACCTGGTGATCCGGGGACTTGATATGCAGGCTTTCCGGGATGCAGGGCGCGACGGGACTGAACTTTTCGGCCTTGATGCTGAGTTTATGCAATATGTGAAGGAGGAAAAACCAATTGCCCAATGACATTGAAACGGGATACCGGGAAGCTTGCGACTACACGTTCCAGGAGCACTTCGCAATTGTGGCGAAGCGATGCATTGCCCTGCCGTCGAAGATGATCGGCTTCAAACCATTCTGCCTGTACCTTGCAACCTATTTGCTGGTCAACGACAAGATCGGCGAGTGGGTGTGGTTCTGCGTCCTGATTGCCGTGTTGTTTGGAATTGTGGGACTGAAAGTGCTTTCGCAGATTCGAAGCGGAACAGGAGCACCTTCATGAAACAACTTTTGCAGAAAATAAAGGTTGCCGGAGCCTTAACGCTCACCGGCATTATTGCGTTTCTTCTTCTCGCCCTGTCCGGTACGGTCAGGGCGAGAAGTCGCATGACGGATACAAAACCCGGGGAAGGAGAAAAATCCCATGATGGACTTTCGAAAAAAGCAGAAACAGAGCGAGTCAAGGCGGAGGACACTGTTCGCAGCCGTTCTGCTCGTTCTGTCGCTGAACAGTATGAATGCGTGGGCGACGCCATTGACGCAGGACGAAGTCGATTTGCTTCTCGGGTCAAGACAAGAGTTATCGCGGCAGGAGGTCGCCGAATTGATGAGCAACATCCTGAGTGATGCCGACGAGGAAATTGAACGGACGGCGCAAGAAGCCGCCCGCGTAGTCGCGGCCAAGGACGCAGGCGAGATTTCATTTCAGAAGAGCCTTGCGGACAGCTGGAAAAAAGAAGCTGACAAGATAGACCGCTCGCGGGGACGATGGAGAAACGCTGTTCTTGTCGAAACGGCCATCATTCTTGGCGGAAGCCTTGTACTCTATCTCTCAAAATAGGAAGGATACAATGCAGGCAAAATTACGAATAAAGGGGACAGTTCGCGTCTGCGTCATCGGTCCGGACGGCAAGATAAAACTTCATGAGCCGTCCTGGTGGCGGCGGGTTTTTGGCTTGCAGGGGAAACCGATGCTAACGAGGCGCCACAATACGGTGACAAGGCAGGGTGAGGGACTGATCGCGGATCTTCTGCTGGCCGCACCGACTAAAGCGAAGATTACCTCCGCTACGGGGTATATCCAGCTCGGCACCGGATGGACGGGAAACAGCGTGAAGGCGAATACCCGCTGCAATGCTCCGACCGGAGCCATGGAGGCGCTGGATTCGGGCTATCCGGTCACCAACGCCGCTTTTGGCGCGACCGGGGACAATGTCCTGCGCTTCCGTGCGAGCTTCGAGGCGGGAAAACTGAACGCGAGCAACATCAACGAGGCTTGCCTCTTGAACGGGAATACCGCAGCAGCCGTATCTCTGGCCTATGCCCAGGTAACACCTGCGGCAACGGTAACCCTCGTCGATACCCTCCAGATAGACTGGGAAATAACCTTTACGGGATCATGAGCACATATTTCCAACAAGACCGGGACTCTTTCTATCTTGACCAGTCAGCGCGGGATTCTCCGTGTCGGGTACGTTTTGCATGCGAGGAATCCCTTATCTCGCTTTCCAAATGGAACGGAGAAGCTTCGCTTAGCTTGGGTACCGGTGGTGAACATGCAGGCCGGCTTGAGGTGTGCCGAAACGAGATTATTTTAAAACCCGACTCAACCAGGAAGACACACCATGTTTTCAGGAAACTTGACGGTGAACGGTTTGAATATGACGTGATACTCCTCAAGGAACCGGAAACAAACGTCATAGAGATTAATCTTCAGTTTCCCGACGGTCTCGAGTTTTACCGGCAGCCTTCATTCGAGGAGATTGCAAACTCCCGGTATTACTGCTCACCCGAGGTAATTGACAGCTATGCGGTGTACTGGAAAAACAGGAACGGGAAATACAAGACCGGGAAGTTCTGCCACATATACCGGCCGCTCGTTTATGATGCGCGGGGAAGAAAGGTATGGGGTCGTCTCCTTCTGACAGGATGTTTGATGACCATCACTATACCGGAAGACTGGCTCTCTGAGGCTTCCTATCCGGTGGTGGTAGATCCGGTAATCGGAACGCAGACCAGAGGCGCAACTTATGAGTATGACCGGTGGGGCGAAGGCTCGCCGGTGACTTTCTATATGGAACTGGAAACAGGACTCAACAGGTTTACTGCTTCATCCGCAATTTATGGGACTTGTTTATCTTACATGTATTGTTACCT
>JAYVSC010000019.1:0-21471 GCA_043775705.1 Spirochaetales bacterium
AACTCCAAAAGAGGTCCAGGATGCCATTACGGGCGGCGCCAAGGTGAACAAACTCGAAACCACCATCACGGGGGAACTGCCGCCTCTCATGGCAGCACTCAGCAACAAAAACCCGGAAGTCCTTGCGGTCCTTCTTAAAGCCGGCGCTGACGCAAAATTTGTGCAGCTGAAAATGGGTCTTATTTGGCTAACGCCTTTATACATGGCGGCAGGGGTTGAGGATGCCTCTTTCGTTCGACTCCTCTTGAAGGCAGGTGCGGACGTCAATCAGGCAGACTATAATGGGTTAACACCGATTGTCGCGGCCTCTTTTAATAAAAACGCGGAGGTAACCAAACTTCTCCTTGCCGCCGGAGCAAAGACCGCGCTCATAAACGCCACCAACAACACGCCAATATCCATCCTCTGCAACGCCGTAGCCGGGAATCCCAATGCCGCAGTTGTCGATCTTCTGCTGCGGGCCGGCGCGGATCCAAACGAGATCGGATCTGTCGCCCTCGCAGGCGAGCATTCCTCGCTGGGCTGGGCTGCGCATTTTGACAGACCGGTAGAATTTTACACACTTCTCCTCAAGGCGGGGGCGAATCCGAACGCTCCCGAAGTCACCATCGCTTCCGCCATGATGGGTATGGACGGTCCGACTCCCCTGGTCATTGCGGCGATGAAGGCAACATTACCGGAAGCGATTGCTGCCCTTGCCGCAGGCGGGGCGGATGTCAATGCAAAGCAGAAACCGTACAACATGACGCCGCTCATGAATGCCGCGGGCAATAATCAGTCTGTGGCGGTAATTGAGGCTCTGATCAAGGCCGGGGCCCGGGTTGAGGACGCAACCGTCAACGGTGCGACTGCATTGATGATGGCCGCAAAATCGAATTTCAATCCGGCTGTGATTACTGCGCTGCTCAAGGCCGGCGCGGATAAAAACAAAAAGTCAACGGAAGGACTTACCGCATACGACTATGCGCTGCAGAACAAGGAAATAGAAGGCGCGGGCGAGATTGCCTCTCTTAAGAGGGGCAACTGACCGCGGGCGGAAGGGGAGGCTGGACCGTGGGCAAAAAAGGGACAACCGATTCTTTCTGCATGTGGGACGGGGATACCCTTGTTCTGAACATTTTGGGGAAACCAAGCGCGAAACAGGATGTGATAGGCAAGGTAAAGGGCAATCAGCTGAAAATCAGCGTCACTGCCGCGCCGGTCGGCGGCAAGGCAACCGACCATATGGTAAAGTTCCTCGCGGGAGAATTCGGAGTAACGGGCAGGGATATCGAGGTAGTGTTCGGCCGCCTCAACGTCAACAAGCAGCTTCGCATCAAGGCGCCGAAAATTTTTCCGCCGGTAATCCGCAAATATTTATTTCCCGAGGTAATGAAATGAAGTATGAAAAGACGGAAATCAGTAGAGACTCAGAAAACCATCCTTCTCGTGGAAGATGAAGTACTTATCGCCTTGATGGAAACCCAGCAGCTCGAAAGCGAAGGCTACCATGTCATTCATGCCCTGAGCGGGGAGGAAGCGATCGAACGTCTTTGCGTCCAAAAAGAAGCGGCAGGTCTGGTTCTCATGGATATCGATCTGGGCGAGGGCATGGACGGTACGGAGACGGCGCGGGAAATACTGAAAACTCAGGATTTGCCTTTGGTTTTCCTTTCCTCCCATATGGAAAAGGAAATTGTCGAACGGACTGAGAAGATCACGAGCTACGGTTATGTGGTGAAAAACTTGAACATTACCGTGCTTGACGCCTCGATCAAAATGGCCTTCAAGCTCTTCAATGCCCATCTCAGCATACAGAACCAAAAAATGGACATGGAGGCAGCGTATGAGGAAATGCAGACTGCCAACGAGGAACTGCTCAGAGCACAGAGCGATCTTATTGAGCGCGAGACGGAACTTACGAACATGAACGCGGATTTGCGTAAAACCCGGATTCTCATGCAGGCCGCCTTCGATCAGTCCCCGGTTCCCCTTGTCGTCGTTACCTATCCCGAGACCGGCCTTGCTCCCGCCAATGCGCTCCAGAAAGCCATGCAGTCCGGATCCGCCGCGGATTGGACCGCTCCTTTGTTTCTGACGGCAAAAAACGGCGCGCGCCGACGGACAACGGACAAGGCTGCCCCGATAAAAAAAGAAAACGGCACAAGCGCGGGCGGAGTGCTCGTCTTCCGGGAGCTTTGATCAGGAATAATTTCGGGTGATTTATTTATTGTGCTTCCACCTTATCGGGTATATACTAATAAAAATCAATCATTCGCAATTAACCGCCGGCCTGGTCGGCGGATTTTTTATAATATACGGAGATAAAAAAAATGAATTTTCGAAGGTTATTGATTATAGGCTGCATGCTGTCAATGCTGGTAAGCTGTAAAATGCCGACAGACGACCCGGCTCCTGCTGCAAAAGTGACGATTCTGGGCATCAGCTATTTTGCCGTGAATACTCCATCTGACTGGTGGGCTTCAACTTCCTCCGTCAAGCCGGGATTAACTTATTCATTTGGAATCAAGTTTGAGGGAAGTCTGACGCAGGCTGACATTGTTTCCGCAAAGGTGTATTTACCCAACAGCGCCAAGTACTGGACGATAGACCCCGATCATTTTGACCAGAGCGCCAATGAGTTGTATGAAACCGGATTCAGGTTTGATAGTTATATGTATGAACTCCCTGTAGGTGAAATGAAAATGGAAGTTGTATTAACGGACGGATCCAGGCTTGAGCGTTTGTTTACCATGGGAGTTCCCGGTCATGAGGCAAATGAAGGCCATTCCTATGTGTACAATGAAGATGTTGTACCGACTTACCCCACCGCTTCTATTCAAGCACTCTATCGTCCGATAATTACCGCCTCCTCGTTTACCACTTCTCCAATTTCTGTTACGTTTACGGTGAATGGCCCGGATGTACATAACGGCTGGATTTGGTGTTATGATGCCGCTCTTAATTATATCGGATGCACTTCCTTCTTCCGCGATTCGGTCACCGGCAGCTGCTTCTCCGGTCTTAATGGGGGG
Source organism: Spirochaetales bacterium (assembly GCA_043775705.1). Classification (GTDB taxonomy): domain Bacteria; phylum Spirochaetota; class Spirochaetia; order Treponematales; family Treponemataceae; genus Teretinema. The sequence continues at coordinate 3,015 of JAYVSC010000019.1, forward strand.
TCTGGCTTCAATATTTCAAATGGGGGCAGCAATACAATAAGTCTGATAAATACTGATCTCTTTGATTCGAATGGAAATTCGGTAACTCCCGCCAGTTTTGCTTTGATCAAGAAATTCAGGGTTGTAGTCACTGACGGCGTACAATATGAATCGAGCTCATATACTGCTTTCGACTATAAAGCTATTTCAGCATTGAATTAAATCCTGCTCTCCCCAATGGTTTGTACCCTCTGTTTTGACAGTTCTCCTTTTTCCGTCTATAGTGAAGCACTGGCGACCTGTAAGGAGAACAGTAATGTCAACTTTTATAGAACTGGTAAAAAACCGCTACAGTGTGCGCTCGTATGACGGAAGGGCCGTGGAAAGAAAAGCTATCGGGCGTTGTCTCGAGGCTGCCCGGCTCGCGCCGTCGGCGTGCAACGCCCAGCCTTGGCATTTTGTCGTGGCCGACGAGAACGCCCTTGTAAAGCGTCTTGCGGCGACCGCTCTGCTCTCGTTTTCAAAACTGAACCGCTTCGCGGAGCAGGCCCCCGTTATCGTCGCGCTGATCGGCGAGAAACCGAACCTTACCTCCAGTCTTGGAACCGTATTTAAAAGAAAGCCCCTGTACTTGATCGATCTCGGTATCGCCGCAGAACATTTTTGCCTCCAGGCCGTCGAGGAGGGACTGGGCACCTGTCTTTTGGGATGGTACGACGAAAAGGCCGCGCGGAAAATTCTCGGCCTCCCCTCCGGCAAGCGTATCTATCTCCTTATTACAGTAGGCTATCCGCTGAAAAAAGAAATCCCCGAAAAGAAAAGAAAGAACCTTGAATCGATCTCGAGCTGGAACCGGTACGGACATTCATGAAGGATGAGCGTCAAATCGATATTTTATGCAAAGTGGTGGACAACCTCGGCGATATCGGCTTTGCGTACCGCCTTGCCCGCGCCCTTTCTGAGCTTCCCGATCCGCCCTGTCTCCGCCTGATCGTCGACGACCTTGCCGCCTTTGCATCGATCTGTCCTCACGTGAAAGCGGATATGCCGCTGCAGACGGTCGAGGGCTTCCTTTTGGTGCGCTGGGACGAGCCGGGTGACGAAGCGCTGCGCCTCTTTCGTTCCGGGCGTCCGCGCTTTGTGCTCGAGTGCTATGCCTGCGGCCGCCCGCCCTGGTTTGAGTCCATCCTTTTTGACGAAGATGATCCCCTCCCGCGAACCATAGTGAACCTTGAATACCTGACCGCCGAATCCTGGGCCCCTGGTTTTCACAAGCTGCCGTCCCTTACCCGCTCACCCCTCGTCCGGAAGTCCATTTTCATGCCGGGACTTGAAGAGGGAACCGGAGGGCTTATACAGGACAAGGCGTTTTCCGCCCTTGCGGAGAAATGCGGGGACCGTGAAGGCTTTCTTTCCGTACGCCGCTCAGCTCTCTCTTTTCTCGAAGCCAATGGATCGCCCGAAGCACACGGATTGCCCGTGCAGGGGGTACCTCCCCGTGACTTCAGCGGCCTTCCGGATCTTTTCTGGTTTCTCATTTTCAGCTATGAACACGATTTTACGTCGATTATCGCCGATCTTTCTCGTTTTCACACCGAACAGCCGCTTCTCGCCCTGGTTGCTTCCGGAAGAAGCTGCGCTCCCTTCCTCAAGGCCTGGAAGGATGCCGGCAGTCCCTTTCCCGTCCTTTCCCTTCCCCTCATGGCCCAGCAGCGGTGGGATGCCTTCCTTGCCGCCTCCGATTTTACCGTTATCCGGGGGGAAGAAAGCTTTTCCCGCGCCTGCCTTTCCGGCCGTCCCTTTCTCTGGCAGTGCTATCCCTTTGCGGAAGGGGCCGGGCAGCTGCCTAAAGTACATGCCTTTTTGGAGCGGATCAAACCCTTCCTTTCCCCTGAGGATTTTGCTTCCTACCGGAGGCTTACACTCGCCTTTAACGGGGATTCTGCCCTGGAAACGGCTCCCGGAGACCTTTTTACAGTATTGCACGCCCTGAAATGCCCAAGCAATGCCGGTAAATCCTGCACTTTTGCAGCCGGATTTGCTTCCCGGGCACAGGAAATACGAAATCTTGGCAATCTTGCCTCCAATCTGCTGACATTCATGGGCGATTTGGGGTAATATAGGGGTGTGTCGCTTTTAGGCGGCGTATCTATTCACTATTTTTTGAGAGAAACTAATATGTTAGCAGCTTCACAACTCCGAACCGGTATCGTTTTCATGAATGGCAGCGAACCGATGATCGTCCAGCGCATGCTCGGCAACAAGACCGGCCGCGGCTCGATGGTGTACCGATTGAGAATCAAGAACATCGTTACCGGCCAAACAATGGACGCCGGTTTTGATTCATCCGAAAAATTCCAGGAAGTGGACCTTGATCTACATAAGGTAAAGCTTTCCTATATCGACGACACTACCTACGTCTTCATGGAAGAAGAGACCTACGAGCAGTTCGAGATCGCGAAAGAAGACCTCGGCGACAACGTCAACTACCTTATGGCCGGCGACGAGTTCATCCTTGAACTTACCTTTTTCAACGAAAAACCCGTCGGTGTAAGCCTCCCTATTCTGGTTGACCGCACGATCACCTACTGCGAACCCGGCATCCGCGGCGATACCTCGGGCAATGCCACAAAGTCCGCCACCCTCGACACCGGTTTTGAAGTTCAGGTTCCCCTGTTCTGCACGATCGGCACCAAGATCAAGCTCGACACCCGCGACGGCTCCTTCGCCGAACGCGCAAAGTAAAATAAGGTCAGGAGGGGAAAGTCTTCCCCTCGTTCCAAAGACGAAGCCCTGAAGAAAATGCGAGGACCGCATTTTCTTCAGGGCTTCGTGCTTTTCCGCTACCCCTTCTTCGGCTTCATGATCAATTCTATAAAAAATTCACGAAAAAAGAATTGTGTTCGCCCCTGACTGCCCGTATAATGGCATTGACCTTGCGGTCGATTACAATATGGGGGAATACATGAACAAGAAGCTTTTTACTGTTTTGCTTTGCCTGACGGCAGTCGTATCATTCGGCTTTTCACAGCAGCGGTTTATCACGATTGCGACCGGAGGGACCGCGGGCACCTATTTTCCGCTCGGCGGCGCGCTTGCCGAAATCTGGAACAAAAATATCGATAAAATGAACGCCAACGCGACCACGACCGGCGCTTCGGCCGCGAACATAGCCATGCTCAAGGACGGCAAGGTTGATGTTATTTTCGTGCAGAACGATACGGCCTATTATGCCCTGACCGGCACCGAATCCTTCAAGGACAAAGCCTATGCGGATATCCGCGGCCTGGCCTCTCTCTATGACGAAACCTGCCAGCTTGTCGCTCTCGCCGACTCCGGCATCAAGTCGATCGCCGATCTCAAGGGAAAACGTGTTTCTGTCGGTGCCGCCGGTTCCGGAGTCGAGGCCAATGCGCGCCAGATTCTCGAAGCCGCGGGTCTTTCCTATTCCGACATCAAGATCCAGTATCTTTCCTTCGCCGAATCGGCAAGCAACCTGAAGGACGGCAATATAGACGCCGCCTTCAATACGGCCGGAGCCCCGACCGCGGCGATCCAGGATCTTTCCGCATCGAAGAAAATCGTGCTCGTGCCCGTAGACGGCGCGGTCGCCGCGCAATTGATGAAAAAGTACGCGTTCTACACGCCGACCCTCATTCCTGCCAACACCTATATCGGCGTGACATCGGACGTAATGACCGTGTCGGTTAAATCCATGCTCGCGGTAAGCGCGAAACTCGACGAAAAACTGGTGTATGAAATGCTCAAGGTCATGTACGCGAGCGGCGACCGTCTTGCGGCATCGCACAAGAAAGGCGCCGACATCAAGATTGCCACGGCGACTGACGGAATGTCCCTTACGCTCCATCCGGGCGCAGCGCGCTTTTTTAAGGAAATGAAGAAATAATACAGAAACCGGAAATGGAAACAGCGCGAACGCGCCGAAGAAGGACGTTCGCGAAATCGTACTTCGTGACAGCCCTGGCCGCCGTGATTGCGGCTGCGGGCGTTTTTTTTTATTGTCTGACCCCGGTTACGGAAACTTTTCTGGACATTAAAAGTCCGCGGGGACGCGTCCTCGCTTCGATAATTGTCCCCGACGGAAGTTTTGACCATGTGTTCATTCATTCCATTCATCTGACGCCGGTCGCGGAGCGCTTCCGGATAGAGAGCTCAGGCGATAACGGCGTCGCCCTGCATCTGTTCGAATTACGCTATCAGAGTTCCGGCGTCGGCATGCCCTCTGATGCCGAGGAAGGGTATCGTCTGGAAAACGGTGTGTTCATTTTAACCATCAACCGGGTATTCCGGAAGATACCGGTTATGGTATCGATTGTCGATGGCCATGGCATCAGGGTAGGCGGGGTTCTGTATCCTTTCCGCCTGTGGGCGGAACGCGAAGAACAAATCGTGCTTTCGGGCCGGATTGTACGGCGATATCAATTTAAGAGGTAATATTCATGCACGAAGAAGAGGTCCACATCGACGCCCGGCAGATAATGAAGCAGTTCGACAAAGAGTCCGACCACCGGACCGTCGACGGTTTCATGGGTAAGGTAATCGCGGCAATCGCTATCTGCTTTTCGCTTTTTCAGATATATACGGCGGTTTTCGGCGTCCTGGACGCGATGATACAGCGCGCGATCCATCTCGCCTTCGCCTTCTCGCTTATTTTTCTGCTCTATCCCGCGCGCAATTCCTGGTCGCGGACGGTCATCCACGGCATTGACGCAGTCCTGGCCGTGATCGCCACGGCCGCGCCGGTATACATTCTGATAGTTTACAAGGACCTCGTTCAGCGGGCCGGTTCTCCCACGCCGATTGACGTCGTCGTCGGCATCGTCGGCGTGCTCGTCGTTCTGGAAGCCGCCCGGCGGGTCGTTGGCCTGCCGATAGTCATCATAGCCCTGACCTTCGTCCTCTATGCCTTCGTCGGTCCCTGGCTCCCCGGAAAGTTCGCCCATCGGGGCGTCGATGCGGCAAGCCTGGTCGATCATCTTTTCTTCACCACCGAGGGAATCTTCGGCACGCCGATCGGGGTTTCGAGCACCTTCATATTCCTGTTTATTCTGTTCGGCACCTTTCTTGAAAAGACCGGACTCGGCGCTTTCTTCATCGATATATCGAACGCCATCGCCGGATGGGCATCGGGCGGACCGGCAAAGGTCGCCGTGATAGCGAGCGCCCTCGAGGGGACCGTATCCGGCTCTTCGGTCGGCAATGTCGTCGGCTCCGGAAGCTTTACGATACCGATGATGAAAAAGCTCGGCTACAACGCCGAATTCGCCGCCGCCGTCGAGGCGACCGCCTCCACAGGCGGGCAGATCATGCCTCCCATCATGGGAGCCGCGGCCTTTCTCATGGCCGAGTTCACGAACATTCCCTATAACAGAATCGCCCTTGCGGCCATCATTCCCGCGGCCCTGTATTTTTTCGCGGTCTTTACCCAGGTTCACTTCGAGGCGAAAAAACTCGGGCTGAAGGGGATGAAGCGCTCAGAGTTACCCAAGGCGCGCGAGATAATGATGAAGCGTGGCTACCTTATCATTCCGCTCGTGACCATCATCTGGCTTCTTACCGAGGGCGCGACCCCGATGAAGGCCGCGATGTGGGCCATTATCATCTCGGTCGTGATCGCGAGCATCGTAACCATCATCAACGTATTGCGCAAAAAGGAAGCGACCTTTACTTTCGGCGACGTGGTTGAGGGCCTCGTGTCCGGGGCGCGCGGCGCGCTCGGCGTCATCGCGGCGTGCGCGTGCGCGGGCATCATCATCGGCGTCGTCACCAAGACCGGCCTCGGGTTGAAGCTCGGGGAAATCCTCGTGCAGGCCGCAAGGGGAAACCTTTTCTTTACCCTGCTTTTCACGATGATCACTTCCCTTATTCTGGGTATGGGCGTTCCGACGACGGCCAATTACGTGATCACGTCGACGATCGCCGCGCCCGCGGTTATCATGATCCTGAACACGACCGTCGGCTACGCTTTCCCCCCGAACTCCGCCGCCATCGTGCTTGCCGCCAACATGTTCGCCTTCTACTTCGGCGTTCTTGCGGACATCACGCCGCCGGTTGCGCTTGCCGCCTTCGCGGGAGCCGCGATCGCCAAGGCGTCTCCGATGAAGACCGGCGTGCAGGCCACCAAGCTCGCAATCGCCGCTTTCATCATTCCGTACGTGTTTGTGTATAATCCCGAAATGCTTTTGTTCGGGGTCGCCGAACATCCGGTCAAAAGCGTCTTGATGGTCTTGACGTCCATCATCGGCATTATCGGTCTAGCCGCGGGCGTCGAGGGATTTATGCTCGTCCGAATGGGCTGGATACAGCGCATCCTGGCGATAGCGGGAGGCCTTCTGCTTGTCATTCCCGGCATCGTCACCGATATCATCGGGGCGGCAATCCTGTGCGTCCTGATAATCGTGCAAATCAGGCTGTCCCGTACCGGGAAGCTCTCATCAGGAAAACCCTAAAAGCATTTTTCCCCGGACTTTCCGCTCGATGATTGCCTGATGCGCTTCCTGTGCCTTTTCCCAGGGTATCACGTCAAAAAGTTTCGGCTTGAGCGTTCCTTTGTCCGCGAGCGCGAAGGTTTCCGCGAGGGCCTGCCGGTACCAGAGGGGATTGCGCTTCACGATTGAAGGGGTGCCGCAGATCGCGGTCTTTTTTCCCTGGCTCCGAAGCTTCTTGCCCGCGTGAAAGAGCAGTCCCCTGACCAGATGGGCGTTTCCGGCATCAACGCCGGGAACAAATCCGTAACTGACGAGGGTTCCGTTTTTCGCGAGGCTCGCCCATGAATCCCTCATGCATTTGCCCCCGAAGGAATCGAAGGCCGCGTCGAAACCGCCGGGGCAGACGCGGCGGGCTTCGGCCAGCCAGGAATCCGTCATCTCGATGGCCGTCGAGCCGAGGGCCGAAATGTCCGCGAGCTTTGCCCTGGATCCGGTGCCGAAGGCGGCAAGGCCGCGGTGGCGCGCCAGCTCGAGAGCAGCCGAACCGACGCCGCCCGCGGCCCCATGGATTACAAAGGACTGCCCGACAGAGAGGCGCGCGAAGCGGTCGATCATGGACAGGGCAGTGAGGTAATTGAGGGGGATGAGGGCGGCGCTATCCATGCTCAGGCCTTCGGGGACGGCAACCGCCCATGAAGGATCTATATCGATGTATTCCTGATAGCAGTCCATCGAGGGAAGCATTCCCGCGACTCTTTCTCCGACCCGCCTTCCTGTGACCGCGCTTCCGATTGACTCTATCAGCCCCGCAAATTCATAACCCGGACAAAAGGGTTTCCGGGGAGCCAGGATATACACGCCGCGGACCGCCATCATGTCGGCAAAGCCGACGCCGGCATACTTCATCCTGATCCTGATTTTTCCGCTTTCCAGAACGCCCAGTTTTTTTTCGGTTAATTCCATTTTTCCGCTTGTGCGTACAATGAGTGATTTCATGTGGACTCCTCTTCTGTTTACAATACTGCCCTGAAGACGCAGAGTCCTTAACATAGGTTTATTTTTGCGCGGTTTTTCCCCTGAGCCTGCTGAGAGCTACCGCCGTAATTCCCAGATAGTTGGCGATGTCATACAGTTTAACCCTGCCTTCGATGCCGGGAAAATCCGCGAGCAGTTCCCGGTAACGGGTCATCGCGTCATCGAGAATCAGGGATCTCTCTCTCTTCTCGGCCGTAATGAGGGCCTGGTTTTGAATCTCGCCGTTGATCTGTCCCCAAACCGGATGAGTTTTCAGTAGTTTCAGCCAATCCTGATAGCTGAATACAATGATGTTCGTTTCTTCAAGAGCTTCGATAAAGTAGGACGACATCTCATTGGTCAACAGGGATGAAAGAGTCGCGATAAAATTGCCTCCGAGGCAAAAGTGCTTGATGAATTCCTTTCCGTTTTCGGAAACATAGAAGTAGCGGAGGAGGCCTGAAACCATAAAACCGACCAGTCCGTTTTTTTCCCCAGCCCGTACAAAAAAATCCCCCTTGCCCAAACGCCTCGCTTTCAAAATGGCAAGAAACCGCTGTTTTTCGATTTCCGGGATCGGACAGATCAATTCCATTTTTTCTAGCAGGGGAGTGAATTGCTCATACATGATTCGATACCTCTCCCGTTCAATATAGCATAGGTTTGGGCCGACAAGGAAATATCGATAGGTCGATTGTTCCCTTTTCCAAGCGGGCAAAGAAGGCTATAATCCCCATACGATGAAAGCCGACAGTATGCATATTTTGGGTTTGAGCGAGGCCGCATTGAGCGCGGAATTTTCCGCGCGGTACGGAAAAGGTCTCTTTCATTGCCGGGGAGCGATGAGCGCCCTTTATACGGCCGGGAGCCTTGCGGGACTTGATGAAACGGAACCTTTCAGGGACAACCGGATTCTCGCGCGGCAGATATCCGACGATTATGAATTCAGCCTTCCGTCCGTGTCCCGCGTGCTCGAGAAAGACGGGACGGTCAAATTTACCCTTGCCCTGAGCGACGGCCGGAGCGTCGAGTCGGTTATCATTCCCATGAAAAACCACACCTCTCTCTGCGTCTCCTCCCAGGTCGGGTGCGCGCGGGGCTGCGTGTTCTGCCGAACCGCGCAGATGGGATTGATCCGCAATCTGAGCGCTTCCGAAATCGTCGCGCAATACATGACGGCCCGTTTCGTGTTTAAAAAAGAAATCAGGAATATTGTCTTTATGGGGATGGGCGAGCCGCTGGACAACCTTGACGCCGTGCTCGAGTCGATCGATATCCTCACACATTGTCACGGGGCTGCGGTGCTTCCAAGGCGTATCTCCCTTTCCACCTGCGGTCAGTGTCAGGGCCTGGGCCGGCTGAAGGAGCGCATCGAGCGGGAGAGCGAGAAGAACTATCACCTCGTGCCGCTCAGCATAAGTCTCCACTCCGTGGACAACGAGGTCAGGGATTCCCTTATGCCGGTCAACCGGCAATGGCCCCTCCCTCAATTGCGCCAAACCCTCCTCGCGATGCCCCATGCCCGCGACAAGGATAAAATTTTCTTTGAGTACATGGTAATACCTTCGGTAAACGACAGCGCCGGGGATGCCGCGGGTTTGAAGGTATTTATGGAAGGATTCCATGCAAAGGTAAACCTGATCGCCTTCGAGGCGCCCGAGGGAAGCTCTCTTCCATCTGCTTCCCGGGAAGACGTTGACCGTTTCTGGTCCCGCCTCCGCGCCCTGGACATAGCCTGCTTCAGCCGGATCAGCAAGGGCCTGCGCATTCAGGCTTCATGCGGACAGCTGGCGACGAAGGGATAACAATAGCGTAACGGTACTAGGCAACTCACTCGAGCGCGCCCGCAAGCCATTCGATGAACGTTTCACTGCCACGGCCCGAAGTGTCCTCCGGTGTTATATAGAAATGGCCGCGTGTTTCGTACTCGACATAGCGCGAATCCGGGCACAGGACGGAAAGGATCTCTCCCGTCGTGTGGCCCTGCTCATAGATGCCCTTGTCGTTCCTGCTTGTCGCGCAGTAAAATTTCACGCCCGATGCGCGGAAGAGCTCTCCGATCGACGCTGAATAATACGAGCTTCCGGAGGCAACGGCCTTGAAGAGCGAAGGGTCATACATCGCGAGTTCCTGAACGAAAGCGGCTCCCTGCGAAAAGCCGTAACCCGCGATGCGAGTTTTATCGATCTCTTTATGTTCCATCACTACGTTTTTGATGAGCCGGGCATACGCATGCGGATCCGAAAAATATTCGACGCGCGACTGAAGGGCAAGCACTGCGGCGCCCGACGAGCCGAAACTCTTCTGGACATCGCTCGCGGAAAAGAGCCGGCCGAAACGGTCCTTCGCCCCTGCCTTGCCGCCGTTTCCGTGAAACACGACGATAAGCGGAATCGAGGAAGGCTTTCCTTCGCGTTTGGTTTCCTCCGGAATATACAGATTATACACGATACCGCTTGGGGTCATGGCCCACAGCCAGCCGTCCGCCTGCAGTTTTTTTTCGGGCCGGTATGCGGGATCGTATTCCAGGACGTTTTCCGCTCGGATTCGCAGCGCCCCGATCAGAACGCCAAACGCACACACACCGCAGATACATTCTGTAACCAGTTTTTTTATTTTCTTTGTCATGGCGGTTCCCCCGAGTATCGGCTGCAAGTATAACATAGGAGGACAGGGTCGGCGCGGGCATTTGCGCGCGGAATGAGATATAATGAAAGCATGAAGTATGATCTTTTTCTCGAGTCGTTTCGCCGGTTTATCCGCGACTGCCCCGAAGAAAGCCTTGACGAGGGAGCTCGCTATGTATTCCTGAGCGACCTGCATATGGGAAACGGCGGTTCGCGCGATGATCTTTCCGATAACGGGCACTTGATATGCACAATACTGGAAAAATGGTACCTCGCCCGCGATTACTTCCTGATCCTTAACGGCGATATCGAGGATATAAGCAAATTTCCCCTTTCGGCCATTCATGCGGCCTGGCCTTCTCTGCTGGACCTCTTCGACCGTTTTGCGAAAAAGGGACGGCTCCGCAAGATAGTCGGAAACCATGACTTCGACCTGCTTCATGAAAAGGATTACCGTTGGCCGCTTCTCCAGGGGCTTGTCCTGCGCAGGGGGAACGACCGCCTGTTTGTGTTCCACGGACAGCAGGCTTATAATTTCTACGTCAAATTCGACTTTCTCTCGGAATTCCTGATCCGCTGGTTCGTGCGTCCGCTCAATATCAGAAACGCGGGAGTCCGCTTCGACTCGCATAAGCGCTTTGCGGCGGAGCGCCGGATATACCGGGCTGCGCGCATGCTCGGCGTCGCGGCCGTCTGCGGCCACACCCACCGGCCCCTGTTCGAGTCCCTGTCGAAGTTTGACCATGTCCGTTTTACCTTGGAGAAACTGCTCGACCGCTATATCGACGCAGACGTCAGGGAGAAAACTGTCCTTGAAAGGCAGATTGCCCTGTACCGGAGCGAAATCCTCAAGCTCGCGTCCGAAAGGGAAAAGCAGAAAAAGACGCAGAGTCTCTATGGATCGGAACCTTTTCTGATACCCTGCATCTTCAACTCCGGCTGCGCGATCGGCAAGCATGGCATCAACGCGCTCGAGATCGAGGACGGAAAGATATCTCTCGTTTACTGGACATCCGGCAAGGATGAGCGTCCCTACCTCGCGAGCGAATCCCGTATCCGGGAGACTATCGGAAGCGAATTTTTCCGGTATACCCTGCAGAGCGACCGTCTTGACGGGATTTTTACCCGCATCAACCTTCTGGGGGACACGAGCGAATCTTGCTGAGATCGGGATGTGCGTAACGCGTTTTTTTACGCGGACGCAAAAAAAAACCGCCTGAAAATCACTTTCCGGGCGGCTTCAAGACTATCTCTGGTTATTAGTAACGATCGTTGGTGCGGGGTTTATCGATAGATTCATTAACCTTGATCTGGCGTCCGTCAAGATCAGCACCATTCAGTGCTGCAATCGCGGCACGAGCTTCTTCTTCGGTTCCCATTTCAACAAAGGCAAAGCCTTTTGAGCGACCGGAGTCGCGGTCAACGATAGTTTTTGCAGAAACTACCTTTCCGTGAGCCTGGAAGAGGTCGACCAGACCTGTATCGCTCGTTTCATAACTGAGATTTCCTACGTAAATTTTCTTGCCCATTTTGGCATCCTTTTTCCGATATGTTCGACCGGATTATAAAATGTGCTTATCAAATGATAAGCGAAAGCTATTCGTTTCCCGTTTGTCCGGTTAAAAGCATTCAGGATGAACTAACAATAATCTATAGTATCATTTTGCAAGGAAAATGTCCGACTTTTAGCCGTGTTAAAGCTAAAATATTCGATTATTTTTCATTTTCTACTGCCATTTGAGCGGTTTCTTTGCGCTCAGGGCAATATTCCTAAGTACAATATTCTGATATAATGATTTTGCTCATGATAATTCTGATTTGGGAGAACAATAATGATGAACGATAATACTTCTGATGAAAATGACGGCGATTTTGCCACTCTTTTTGAAAACAGCCTTACAAAAATGGATAAATTTGAACCGGGTCAATTGCTTGAAACCACCGTTGTTTCCATTTCAGGCGACAGTATCTTTCTGGAATTGAGCGGAAAGAGTGAAGGCGTGCTTGAGCGGGCGGAAATGACCAACCAGGACGGTAAACTTACGGTCAAGGAAGGGGACAAAATCAGGGTCTTTTTCCTGGATGCCAAAAACGGCGAAATGCACTTTACCACCAGAATCAGCGGAAACAAGGCGGGCCAGGCGGTATTGGAAAATGCCTTTAAAAACGGAATTCCCGTTGAAGGCGTTGTCGAGAAGGAAATCAAGGGCGGATTCCAGATAAAAATCGGGGAAACCCAGGCTTTCTGTCCCTTTTCCCAAATGGGCCAAAAAAGAACCGACGATTCCGCGTCTTATATAGGAAAACACCTTACCTTTAAAATTCTTGAACATAAAGAGAACGGACGCAATATCCTTGTGTCAAACCGGGCAATACTGGAAGAAGAGCGTACCAAGCAAATCGAGATTCTTCAAAAGACACTGCAGGAAAACATGATAGTCAAGGGTACCATAAAATCTATCCAGGACTTCGGCGCGTTTATCGATATCAGCGGAGTGCAGGCCCTCCTTCCCGTCTCGGAAATAGCGCGGGAGCGCGTAGAGGATATTCAAAAGGCTTTATCCGTAGGACAGGAAATCGAGGCGAAAATCCTCAAGATTGACTGGAAAAGCGAGCGCATTACGTTGAGCATGAAAGCGCTTCTTTCGGATCCATGGGTCAACGCCCTGGAAAACTACCCTGTGGACTCGAAGCACACGGGTAAAGTCGTGCGCATTACCGATTTCGGCGCCTTTGTTTCCCTCGAGCCCGGCCTGGACGGTCTTCTGCACATTTCCGAGCTGAAAGGCGACGGCAAGTACAACGACGTGAAAAAAGCGGTAAAGATGGGCGAAAGCCTCACCGTTCAGATCAAGGATATCGACGTCAAGACAAAAAGGGTCTCCTTGAGGCAGGTTTCATCCTTTGAAGAAGATGAATCGTCCAAAAAATACGCCGAAAACGAGAGTGAAACCTATAATCCCTTTGCCAAACTCCTGAAAGACAGGAAATGACAGCGGGATGAAAAACCGCATGGAACAGGACGATGCATTGTTCCTGGCCTCTCACCGGCTTATGATGGAAGGTTTGATTGATGACGCGGGGATGTTTCGCGCAGGCGGCGTTGGCGTATTTGCGGGTTCCTTCCCTGATACAAAATCTTCTTGACTGGCTTGAGCAATCCCGCGATCATCCTTTGGTTAAAAGCTGTGTTTTTCATTATGAGTTTGAGTTCATTCATCCCTTTTCGGATGGAAACGGCCGGATGGGACGTCTCTGGCAGACAATGATCTTACACAGACGGAAACCTGTTTTCGCCCACGTGCCTGTCGAGAACATGGTGTACGCTCATCAGGAAGAATACTATCAGGCGATCAATACGAGCACCGAAAAAACCGGTGCAGGGATTTTTACCGAATTCCTGCTAGGTGTCATTCTGAAATCGCTTGAGCGGGGACTCATCGAAATGACCATCCCTGATAAACCGAACAGCCGCCTTCAGAAGTACCGCATAAAAAAAGCAATTTAAATAATTTGCTGAGGCTCTGATGTCCCGCTGTGCTGGGGCATCGAATACCTCTTTTTAAGGTCTCGTCCTTGACAAATCAAAAACTCCGTCATATAGTAACTACTATGGTAGTTACTATAATACAGGAACTGGCGGCCCTCGGCTTTACCGAGTACGAGGCAAAAGCCTACACCGCGCTCCTCCGCGCGGATGTCCCGCTTACCGCCTACGAGATCGCGAAGGCGTCGGGCATTCCCACGTCCAAAATCTACGAAGTGGCGGGAAAGCTTTCCGAGCGCGGCGTATTTTCCCCGTTCGAGACGGGCGGCACGAAAAAGTACGAGGCCGCAGACCCCGCGGAAATGATCGCGGAGCACCGGCTCAAGATGGAGTCTTCCCTCACTCGCGTCTCGAAGGGCCTGTCCTCGCTTCGCCAGGACGCGAACCGGACCGCCATCTACAACCTCGGCGAATACGATGTGCTCCTCGACAAGGCGATCCGCATGATAGCGGGCGCGAAAAAGGAAATACTCGTGTCGCTCTGGGGCGAGGAATTCTCGGTCCTTCTCCCGCACCTTAAAAATGCGAAAAAAAACAAGATCAAGATCGCGGTCGTTCACTTCGGCGTTACGGACGAAAAAGGGCCCCTCATCTACATGCACCCCATAGCCGACACCATCTATTCCGAAAAGGGCGGGCGCGGCTTCGTTCTTGTGTGCGACGGTTCCGAGGCCCTAATCGGCACGATCCAGGAAAGCGGCTCGGTCGACGGCGGCATAAGCGCCAACCGGGGTTTCGTGATGCTGGCGGAGGATTACATCAAGCACGACGTGTACATAATGAAAATCGTGAACCGCTTCAAGGAGAGCCTGGTCGGCAGGTTCGGGGAAAACTACGCATTGCTCAGGGACATATTCAGCGACAGGGAGACAAAAAATGAAAATCTGGATTGACGGAAAACTGAATGACAGGGAAAACGCGACGGTCTCGGTGTTCGATCACGGGCTTCTGTACGGCGACGGGATATTCGAGGGAGTCCGCGTGTATAACGGAAAAATCTTCAAGCTCGAGTCCCACATCGACCGCCTCTTTTCGAGCGCGAAGGCGATACTTCTCGATATCGGCATGTCCCCCGCGGAAGTGACAAGCGCCGTCATCGACACCGTCCGGGCAAACGACAAAAAAGACGGATACATCCGCCTCGTCGTGACCCGCGGCGTCGGCGACCTCGGCATCAATCCCGCGACGTGCAAAAAGGCCACGGTCATCATCATCGCCGCCGACATCAGCCTGTATCCCGCGGAGCATTACGCGAAGGGCATCTCGATCATCACGTCCTCGGTCAGGCGCATTTCGCCGCAGCACTTTGACACGCGCATCAAGTCGCTCAACTATCTGAACAATATCCTGGCGAAGATCGAGGCGGCAAACTCGGGCTGCCTTGAGGCTCTGTTGCTGGACTCCGATGGCTTTGTCGCGGAGTGCACGGCGGATAACATTTTCGCCGTCCGCAGGGGCCGCCTCCTCACCCCGCACTGCGCGGGCAGCAATCTTGAGGGGATCACCCGCGGTACCGTCCTTGACGCCGCCGAGCGGCTCGGCCTTCCCGCTGAGGAAGCGCCGCTCACCCAGTACGACATGTATACCGCCGACGAATGCTTTATCACGGGCACGGGCGCCGAGATCATGCCGGTCACGAAGATCGACGGCCGCATAATCGGCAGCGGTCTGCCCGGTCCCGTCACGGAGTCGCTCCGGAAAGAGTTCTGGAAGATCGTGGGCGAGATGTGAAGGGGGGGAAAGGACCTGGTATCCCGTTTCATTTTATATATTTCAAATATAACTGACCGGTACATACATATTTTTTTGATCAACCGGCAGAAGGTCGGAAATCTGGCACACCAGCGCGCCGTTGCCTACAGAAGGACTCCATGGCGTTGCAGGGTTTTCTGCAGCCTCATTGAGAGGGGACAGAACTGCGAAATTGCGAATCATGGTTTTATCCGGACTTGCGGTTTTTTTTATTTCGACCGGACTGAGTGTCCCATTCGCATGAAGCAGAAGATCAATCTCTTTCTTCTCCTTGTCCCGATAATAATACAGCGGGCTTTCTATCCCGGCATTCAAATAACTTTTATAGATTTCCGAGACGACCCAGGTTTCAAAAAACGGACCGGACATCGGACCTGCCTCGAGCGTCTCGCTTGAACCCCACTTCAAGAGATGGGCACAGAGTCCTGTGTCAAGAAAATAGAGCCGCGGGGATTTGATGATTCGCTTGAGGGCATTTGAAGTCCATGGCTGGATCAAAGTGACAATTCCGGTTGATACCAGCAGCGAAATCCACTGCTTTGCAGTCGGGCCGGTAATTCCTGATTCCCGGGCAATATCTTCATACACAAGCATCGTTGCCGTATGTGCTGCGGCAACTTGCAGAAAACGATAGAACTGGAGTTCGTTCGCTACTTGGGTGAGATCGCGAATATCCCGCCGCAGATAGGTCTGAATATATGACGAAAAGAAACGTTCGGCATCCATATTCTGATCAGCGGCCAAGGCAGGCATCCCTCCGCGAAAAATCCGCTCAAATGTCTTGCTGACCGGCAGGGGAGACGCTTTTCCTCTTCGTTTCATCAGTTCTTCGGGTTCTGTGGAAAATGGTCCAAAGGCGGTTTTTTCAATCTCGCTGTTCGACAATGATTGTAAATGGAACACTGCGATACGACCTGCAAGCGATTCAGAAATTCCCCGCATCACCTGAAACATCTGTGATCCGGTCAGCCAGAACCTTCCGTTGCCCCGAATCTTTTTTCCCCCGTTGATATTTTCAAGACGATCCTGATCTACCATCATCTTAATATAGGGTAAAAGTCCAGGGGCATACTGTATTTCATCAATGAGCAAAGGCCCCTGAAACCGCTGGAAAAACAGCGCAGGATCGGTCGCCGCCAACTGTCGTATATTCGGATCGTCAAGAGTTATAAAGGTTCTTATTTTTGAGGGTTCCTGATCGGCTAAATTTTGGAGAAGAGTCGTTTTTCCAACCTGACGGGGTCCGGTTAAAAGGACTACCGGAAACTGTTTGCTTGCCTTTAGTATAGAATTCGATAATATCCGCTCGATATACATAGCAAAACCTCTCTGCCTTGACCAAAGTAAACTGCAATTTTGATTTGGTCAAGATTGCAACGTCTTTTCAGCCCGACGGCAGTGTGTTCCGCCTGGAGCCGGTTCAGAGCGATCAGTCGGCTTTTGAGGGAATTACGCTGGATATTCATCTGAAGGCCGGCGAGCTTGCCAAAGCCCTCTCGGAATCCCGCAATTCGTCCGAAGAGCAATACAAAAAGGCGCAACAGACGAACTTGACCTTGCCATAGAAGGGGCCAGCATTCTCAGACTTTTCGGAATTACCGAGAATGCCCCTTTTCCCGTCGACCTCATCGATATTACCGGCCAAACAGATTCTTTTGCCGCGCTCATTCGCGAACACGGCACCCTTCTTCATGCATCAGGTACCGAATGAAGTACCTGGCAACGCCGGTTTGGGGTAGATCAGGGCGCACCGCTCCCGGAGCCGGGGCGGCCGGGCTTTCCGCTCCAATCTTTGCAGCAGCAAAGGATTTCCGCTTCAATCCCTTGCGCGGGGGAGAGGATTAAAGGTGGTTGTAAATAACATGTTAATTTTTTTACTGAAGCCACAAACCTAAATTTATGTTGAAAGTAACATAATTCATTATTTGATATTTTTGTGTAAATCTGATTCGCAATTCCTACAGTTCTTTAGAATATATGGGACTTTTCTCTTATATTATGGTAATATGTATATCTATTAGGCTGCATGGTTTTATATGTTTTTCTCAGGAGTAATTACGTTATGATTTTTAGAATTGGCGAACTATTCTGCGGTCCGGGCGGAATTGCTACAGGTATTGATTTAGTTAATGCTGATTTCAAAAAAAATAAAATTAACATTGAACATGTTTGGGCGACTGATTACCATCCTGAAACTTGCGAAACATATCGTACAAATATTTTTCCTAAAAATCCAGAAAAAGTGATTTGTGCTGATATACGCAAAATGGACTTCTCTATACTTGAAAAAATATCTGCTATTGATGGATTGTCATTCGGTTTTCCATGTAATGATTTTAGTATTGTTGGAGAACAAAAAGGTATTTCTGGAGAGTATGGCCCTTTATACTCATATGCCGCAAAAGCTCTTAAAAAAATGCAACCCAAATGGTTTCTAGCTGAAAACGTTAGTGGCCTTAGAAGCACAGATAATGGAGCTGCATTTCAAAAAATATTAAATGAATTCAATAAATGCGGCTATCGACTTTATCCCCATCATTATAAGTTCGAGGAATATGGTGTGCCTCAAGCTCGACATAGAATAATAATAATTGGAATTAGAAAAGATTTAGACATCGTCTATAGAGTTCCAAAGCCAACATTCATCACTAAAACAGCATTCGAAGCACTCTCAAATATCCCGAAAAATGCTAGCAATCAAGAAGTTACAAAACAGTCTCAAACTGTAATTGATAGACTTAATCATATTAAACCCGGACAGAATGCTTTTACCGCAAATTTGCCTGACAGATTAAAACTAAATGTCAAAGGTGCTAAAATCAGTCAAATATATAAGCGTCTAGATCCTTCAAAACCTTCCTATACGGTAACAGGGAGTGGTGGTGGTGGAACCCATATCTATCACTGGTCAGAACCAAGAGCGTTAACAAATCGTGAAAGGGCAAGATTACAGACATTTCCCGACACGTTTCGTTTTTGTGGTTCAAAAGAAAATGTTAGGCGACAAATAGGAATGGCTGTTCCTCCAGAGGGAATAAGAATAATTGTATCGGCACTTATGAAAAGCTTTTTAAAAATTGAATATGAAA